>JAOTWM010000210.1 GCA_029862885.1 Gammaproteobacteria bacterium | reverse complement strand
AAGGGAACGCCGTTGCATCGGAAATTCAGTCCTGCAACGCGGCCAGTAATGGTATTACCCGCAATGGTGCCTGCAAACCGGATGGTGCCTTGACACATGAGCCCCGGTTCGTTCATTTGAGAAGCTGGCACATCGATGGTGAAGCTATTGCCATTGAGCCCAGCCGATCCGGAGAAACCCGTCATTGCAGGGATGAGCGCCACAGTGCCGTCGGCTCGGACCTCGATGCCCATAGCGCCAGTGGCTGTCTCCGAAGCCACTCCCGGGACTGACATCGTAATGGTGGCCGTCCCACCGTAAGTGCCTGTTGCCGCCGTGCCTCCGCCGCTCGAACTACCGCCTCCGCCGCAGCCGATTGAAAATAGTGGAATAATAATCAACGCTAACTTTTTCATTGGGGGACCTCCTGTAGGTCACGTGGAAAACCCGCGTGATTCATAAGTTTGTGTTGCAATATCATTAGCAGTACCCACCGTTGACAAAACAGCCCGCCACATCCTTGGTGTGTTCCTTCTCGACTGCATACAAGCTGGCTCCGGTAACCACCGCAGCTCCGATGGCTAGGCAACCACTACTGTGGCGCTCGCAAAAACTCGATGAGTCCTCGCCTCCGCTTAAATTCATAATGGTCAATTCCTCAGCGTTGCTCGACAACATTGGCAGCGCCGGCGCGGCATAACTCGGCGCGCCCTCGTCATCCGAAATCACGCAATTCCGGATGCGGGTGACGCTTTGATCGCCAAAACCATGATGTAGCTGGCATAACATCGCTCCCGAATCGGCCGCGGCCGAAATCGCAAATACGTTTATCAGCGCGACCCAGATGATTAACCGATGTTTGTGTCGCACAGCGTTTCGCTCCTTCATTCGGTTCCGTAAAGAGACCGAAAGTCAGGCCTCTATATCATTCAAAGCAACGAACGTGCCAAGTGCAGCGATAATCTGAGAAAGCTCGAGTTATCAACTGTTTGGCGCAATTACAGGATAAAAAAGTGTGGACATCAGCGGCCATCTGATGTGTGATCGGTGTGGGGGGTTGCATAAAAAGTGTGGGACAGCGTTTGAAGCAGATACTGCAAAAACGACAAATATATATACTCGCGCTTCTGGCCGGGCTCGTGATTTATATTGCGGGCGTATTCGTTCCGTTTCTGAGTGGCACCGAGCTGATCGGGATACGCAGTGTCTGGGAATCGGGTGCGGTAACAGTGAAACGGGTATTCGCCGCAAGCCCCGCCGCGAGTGCGGATGTCCGCGTCGGTGACCGGATTACCGGGCAAGCCGGACGCGCAGTCACCGATTGGCATCGCGCCTATACTCTTGACAAGGACAGATATTTTCAGGAATGGAACGCGCTTCGGGGACAGGTCGTCTCCTACACCATATCTCGTAACGGCCAATCCCTCGCCATTGATGTTAGCGCACGACGCCTGACCGCGATTGATCTGTTTCGGTTGTACGGGATACGGATTGTGCTGCTGGCGATGATAAGCGGGCTGGCTTTAGTCATTGTGCTATCCGGGACCCGCGAGCCGGGGGCGTTCTTGATTTGCTTGTGTTTCATCGTCACCGGCTTTTGGTTGTTTAGCGCAGCGCCCTACTGGCACGCATTTTTCTCACCATTGCTGGTTGACATAAATTCACCGGTTTTCGTGGTTCTTTTGGGAGTTGGTTTCCTTGCCCTGCAAATGGTGACGAGCCTTCTACTTCACATCGCACTTGTGTTTCCCGAGCGCCGCAGTGTTCTGCAAGATCACCGTTGGCTGCGCCCGCTCATTTATCTTTTGCCGGTGATCGTGCTGTCGATATGGGTGCTATGGAGCGGCGGAAGTGCTGCTGAGCGATTTGCCAGCGTCATCGGCCCCCGCCAGTTTTTGAACACTGTCATGTTGGTTCTGACCGTCGGCACGATGCTCCATAGTTACCATCGCTCGGAGTCAACCTTGCAGCGCGAACAGTCACGGTGGCTGATTGTATCGTTCGTGGCCGCGGTGGTTCTGTTGATACTGTTTTGGAATTTGCCGGCATTGCTGCTCGGTCGACAACTGATACCGGATTTCGACTGGGTGCTCATCCCATTCGCGTTGGTACCGATCAGCATGACCGTGGCGATCATTAGGCACCGGCTGCTGGGCGTGCGCCGCATAATTCGCCGACGTATTCATCTGCTACAGGATCTGTTGCAGCGGGAGAAGGCATCGGTGAAGCGCCGCAATCATCGGATCGAGGAGTTGATCGAAGAGATTGGGCAGCTCAATGCGGAACTTGATTCCTACATTGCTGACGAAGCGGCGCGGACGTCTACCGATCTACCGTCGAGTCTATCGTTAACGCATTTAGAGAAACGCTATCCTGAGATCAAGGCCATTCGTTCTGAAAGGCTGCTTGGTGTGAGCGCACGATGGGATCGGGTTTTTGAGGAGATGGCGATCGCGGCGCAAGGAGCGGCCCCAGTGATGATTGTGGGGGAATCCGGTACCGGGAAAACGGACATTGCATGGTCCATCTATCGACTGAGTGATCGGCGCGAACGGACGTATAAGGCGATAAGCTGCTCACAATTTGAACACGGTGACCCCGCGATCGCATTGGGAAGATTCTTCGGTATCGGTCCGGGTCACGGGCTTGCCAATGTGCCAAAAGACGGCCAAGTCGGGCTGCTCGAACAGTCCGATCACGGGACTTTGTTTCTCGACGATTTTGACCGACTGCCGCTCAACGTTCAGGATTTGTTGTTATATCCACTCGAGGGAAAGTCGTTTGAGCCCGGAATTGGCGGCGGGCCCACCAAGCACGTTTCGGTCAAGTTTCTGTTGGCCACCAATCAAGATCCGGAAAGGCTGGTCGCTAATGGCGAGTTGCGCGGTGACGTCTTGGCGCGCATGAACAGCCGAGTCGATATCCCGGCTTTGAGGGAACGCCCCGAGGATATTCCCGTGTTGATTGAGCACTTCCGGCCGCTTCTATGTGACGAACTTGCCCACGAAATCTCGGAAATCTCTCACAAGGCGATGAATCTGTTGACGCATTATGATTACCAACATGGAAACGCCCGTGAGCTCAGATCGGAATTGCAAAAAGCCATAGGCAAGGCAATGTTAGAGGACGACCCCGTGCTCCGCGCGGGATACTTGTCCGAGCATCTACAGACGGCCGGCCCGATGGGATTAGCATCGACCGATCGCGACACGCGGCGAACCACCACCCCGGAGGTAACTCGATCACGGGAGCATGGAGTTCAACACCACGATGAACCTCACGAGTTAATGGTGCTTCGTAAGCATCGGTTTCAGATCAAACCGAGCGAACAAGAACTCGGATTGAGCCACAAGTCGAGGACGCTCTCCAATCACTTTCGCGGTCTATGCATAGAGGCGATGTATCGGCATGACTGGGATATCGATCAAGCTGCACGTTCGCTCGCTGGTGTCGACGACTTACGATTGCTCGCATCGCTAAAACGCAAGATAGAGCGGTTTTTCAACAATATCGAAGACAGTGTGCGCGATCACCATGAACAGAAGCTTTACAATAATCTTCCTACGCGCTATCGCCGCGCGCTGGATCAGGCAATCGAGAGAGTCCCTACTGGAAACCACGGCTAGAAAAGTACCTACGGCATTTCTGCGCGGCGAATGACTCAAGGAGCGTCGGCACCGCCACAACGAAATGTACGAGTATTCACGGTGCCTACTTCCTCTGTACATCAGTTAGTTGCAGGTTGTTCAGAAACCATTCGCCCTCGTCATTGCCTCCCAATGGCGAGTTGCCCTGCAAGGTGCGACGGCTATAGGCAATCGTCACCAAGAAATCCGCTGCCCGGAAATGCACATACTGATAGCCGCGTACGTCCACGTTGAAGGTAGACTCTGACCAGCCCGGGACTGACGGGTCCGTTGCCTCGAGGTCAAACCGCACATACAGCGGGCCGAGGGCGTCGTCGATCGCGAACGCGGACTTCACGATTTGTTGTCGCGGAGCTGCCTGCATAATTTGCAGGTTCTTTACGTAGTTATGAAGCCGCTCCGATGTCGCAAACTTGCCACCTTGTGCATTAATAATTTCCACCATAGCTATATACGTATTGGGCGTGGTCTGTGGTGGTCGTTTCACAAACGTCGCATTAAGTAAATGCGCCGCGTCTTGACCGTCACGGCCCACCCAGTTCTGGTACTTGCCATTCGGAGACAGTACAGAGAAACCATTGAACTGTAGCCGTTGTTCGGGATCAGCAATGGGTGTCAGCGGCGGGGCCGATGCACAACCGACAACTGCACCTATGGCGATTACGATGATCGTTGTCTTGATTAACCTTAACCGTCGGTGTTGCATGTTTTCTCATTTGCTCATGAGTCGTCCGGTTCCCCTTGGGATGACTCGGTCTCGGGAAGCTCAAAGTCAGTAAGTTCGAAATCTCTCAAGATTTCTTCATTTACTCTGTCCGCCGCGGCATCGGCCGCGGCGCTAGCCGACTCGTATATCTGCCAGGCGAAAACAGCGCCAACGACCACAGTGCCGAAACCGGCCGCCCCTCCGGAACGGTCACCATCGGCTCGATAACGGAACAGACTCCATGCACTCGGATCGCTGGAGTAGAGCGGGAGACGGACGGAACTAGTCGCATTAGCGCGGGAACGCGAGGCCGTTACTGTTGGCTCGGACCGAATCGCGAGGTTAAAGCCGGTAATCGTCTGCTTGCGACCGAAGCTGAGTTCGTATTGCCACAACCAGGCGGGTTCGTCCGCCCAAACATCGATCGCCATGCCTGACATTGCCAAGACAGTGGCAACGGCCGCTAGTCCACTATTGCGTTTGCTCATGTTCCCTCTTCATATTCGATTGTTGAGGTTGGTCGACAATCCGATCGACGCACGATCCGCCAATCGAGCCACTGAAGTGTCAACAGTGACACAGCAAGATGCGTGCCAGGGACAATCCAACCGCAAAAGGAGAATTAAATTAAATGCTTAGCTAATTGGCAGCGGAAAAGCATGACACCTGGAGTTAAGGCCCATTGTGTGAATGGTGTGGTTGCGTGTGAAGCACACGCTTCACACGTCGAATGCTATGTGGGGGTGTTGCTATAGGGCAAATCGCCGCAGGTCATATCCACGGCTTGATCTTTATCGCAGCAGTGTGGCGCGGTCAGGCGATGCGCGTTAGAAAAGTGGCAGATAGTAAGGCTCACGCACACCGTCGGAAACGAAATCGGCAATGGGTCGAAAGGTCCTCAACAATCGTCGGGCGCGGTGCAGGTTTCCTTCAAGCAATCCTGTAACTCGGCCGCATCGCCAATTGGCGCACGGCATGCGAAGCCATCGCATATGTAAGCCTGTAGATTACCAGTGGTAGTATGCCTAGCCAGTGCATCGACAAGACCGGGTGCGGTGTCCGGTATGGCCATAATTATTCGATGCGGCGCATAACTTTCGTGACAGGTACGCATCCACTGTTGCAGTTCCGGTTCGGGGCCCCGCAGCACCACGGTCTGGGTGGGGTCGAGATACTCCTCAAGCGCGTTCAACAATGAGCAATGCGCGGACGGGAATCGCTTAATGTCTCCTGCCAATACCTTCAAAGTGCGCTCGGCCGCGCCCAGGTATCGGTCGTCTCCGAGTAGATGACCGAATCGTAATAGTACCAACGCAGCGACGCCGTTACCGGAGGGCGTTGCGTCGTCGCCTACGGGTTTTTGCCGGTGTATTAATTGCTCGTGGTCGTCGGAAGTGAAGTAAAAACCGCCGTGTTCACGGTCTTCGAAGTGGCGAAGTGCGGCCTCAATCAGGTCGATTGCAAATTGAAAACGCAGCGAACTCCATCGTGCCTGGCAAAGTTCCAACAAGCCCTCTGCCAGTAACACATAATCGTCGAGGTAGGCGTTTAGATGCGCTTTGCCGTTGCGCGTTGTGGCCATTAGGCGCCCGTCGCGCCACAATTCACGAGCGACAAAATCCGCCGCCCGTCGCGCGGATTCTACGAAGTCCGGGCGATCTAAGAAACGGCCGGCGTGTGCCATACCCTTGATCATCATTCCGTTCCACGAAGTTAGGATCTTATCGTCGAGGCCCGGCCAGATTCGCTGCTCGCGGTAGCGCAACAATTTTTGCCGTGCGGACTCCAGTAACGTTTCCGCTTGGCCCGGATCCATATCGCCTGTGCGCGCCACGTCGGCAATCGGGGTGGTCGCTTTGAGGTGCCACTTACCCTCAAAATTGGCGGCCTTGTCGAGTCCGAATCGGGCCGCTACCACGTCCCACTCGGCGCTACTGAGTAAATGCTGAATTTCGCCGTCTGCCCAGACGTAAAATTTTCCCTCTTCGCCTTCGGAGTCGGCGTCGAGTGTCGAGTAAAATCCACCTTCTCTTGCTTGCATATCGCGCATCACCCATTCACCGATTTCGATGGCGACACGCCGGAACTGCGGATCGCCGCTCGCAATCGCGGCGTCGGTGTAGGCAACGAGGAGTTGTGCGTTGTCGTACAACATTTTTTCGAAATGTGGAATTTCCCAGCGTTCGTCCACAGAGTAACGGCAGAAGCCGCCAGCCAGATGATCGTAAATTCCTCCGTCTGCCATTGCTCGCAATGTACGGTTCGCCATTTGCAACGCTGATACGGCCGACTCGTCAGAATCTCCTCGATGCGCCCAGTGACGGAGTAATTGGTCAATGTGGGTCGGGTGTGGAAATTTTGGCGCTGCTCCGAAACCACCGTGTGTGCTATCGAATTGTCTTGCTAACTCATCATACGCAGCGATCAATACGCTGTTATCCAGAATCGCCTCGGGCCCTGCGCTGACAACCGGTTGGATTTGCTCCAAGGCCTGTTTTACGGCTGCGGCATGCTCCGGCATGCGTAGCTTATGGGTTCGGTAGTGGTCGGCGACCCGGTGCAACACATCACCAAATGATGGCATGCCGAAACGCGGCTGCTTGGGAAAATAAGTGCCGGCGTACATTGGTGCGTGCTCATTGGGAGTCAGGAACATTGTTAGCGGCCAGCCGCCGCCGCGCTGCGTTAGTAACTGATGTGCGAGCTGATAGATCTTGTCTAGATCGGGGCGCTCCTCGCGATCCACTTTAATACATACAAACAGTTCATTCATGAGTTGCGCAGTGGCTTCGTCCTCGAACGATTCGTGCTCCATGACATGGCACCAATGGCAGGCAGAATACCCGATTGATAATAAGATCGGCTTATCCTCGCGCCGTGAACGCGCCAACGCGTCGTCATCCCACGCATGCCAATCCACTGGGTTAAAGGCGTGTTGCAGCAGGTACGGGCTGGTTTCAGCGCTGAGTCGATTAGGTTTGCGATTCGGCATCTATATTTCTGCGATCTTTAGAGGATTGGGCACTATACCTGTCTATGACTACGACGCCTGTCTGTGTCGAGTCAATTCCCGTAGCCTGTTAAAATACCGACCAACATGTCAATCGTCCACCCTGGTTTCGACCCCGTAGCGTTTTCGATCGGCCCCATAGATGTGCACTGGTACGGGCTCATGTACTTGCTCGGATTCCTCGGCGGCGGTTGGCTCGGTGTGCTGCGCGCGAGGCGCGGGGACAACGATTGGACAAAGGACCAAGTCTGGGACATCTTGTTCTATATTGCGCTGGGCGTGATTGTTGGCGGCCGGCTCGGGTATGTCGTGTTTTACAACTTAGGCCACTACATCCAGCATCCGCTCGAGCTGTTGTACGTGTGGCGCGGCGGAATGTCGTTCCATGGCGGACTCATTGGCGTAATCGTTGCCATGGCGTGGTATGCGCGCCATACGCGGCGATCGTTCTTGGCTGTAGCGGATTTTGTGGCGCCGCTAACGGCGCTCGGCCTAGGCGCGGGGCGCATCGGCAATTTCGTAAATCAGGAACTGTGGGGTCGTGCGGCGGATGTGCCATGGGCGGTGGTATTTCCGGCGGTGGACATGGTGGCGCGCCACCCCTCGCAACTCTACGAAGCGTTGTTAGAAGGCGCACTGCTGTTTGTGGTGTTATGGCTGTATTCGAGGCGACCGCGGCCGGTCGGTTCGGTGGCTGGAATCTTCCTTGTCGGTTACGGTAGTTTCCGGTGCTTGGTGGAGTTTTTCCGTGAGCCGGACGCGCACTTGAGCTTTATTGCCTGGGGTTGGGTGACAATGGGGCAGGTGCTGAGCATACCGCTGGTATTGTTCGGGATCTGGCTGATTGCGCGGGCACCGGCTACTCGGCAACCCCATGAGGCGGTGTAGCCCGCTGTAACGAAATTTAACCCGGGTTGGCAACGGTGGCGCTTTCCACAAACCGGTCGTAGTGTACTGGATGAACTCTAAAATTCTGAACTATAAAGGGAAATTCGGAATTTGAGAGCGCTCGCCTAGCTTCGAATTGGCGCTTCGGCCGCGGCCCGTAGACTTGACAATAGCCGCAAAAGTCATATGTTTGGATTAGAGGAATTACTCCTTTCGACGGGTCTGCGATGAAACACAACGTTTTGATGATAATGGTGCTTTGTGCCGGGTTCGGCGCTGCATTTTCCGTATCGGCGGCGACAATCAAAAAGTGCCAGGATGACGACGGCAAATGGCATTACGGTGATCAGGCGGCGGAGGTCTGTGCTAGCTCGCGCATTACCGAAATTAATGATCGCGGATTGATGGTTGAGGAAATTCTATCGGTAGAGGAACTCGCTGCAGCCCGCAAGGTGCGGGAAGCCGACAACAACACGAAATTGTTGGCCCG
>JAOTWM010000052.1 GCA_029862885.1 Gammaproteobacteria bacterium | reverse complement strand
AAGGACCAGCAGATGCTCGCGCAATACGAAAGCGAGCAGGCTATCGTATATTCGCGGGACCAGCGGTTGAGCTCGATTGATAATTATATCGCGATCCACAAAGAGCTCTTGGAGCGGCTGGTTGTGAACCTTGCGCGAATGGAGAAGGATGCCGGTACGTCTCCGACTAAGCGCGAGAAGAAGCAGATAGCAAGCCAAAAAGCACAGATTGCCGACTACGAGGAGGCAATCGCGGCCCGTCAAGTCGAGCGCGCAACGGAAACGACACGTTTCGAGAGTCTGTTGGTAAGCTACCGTGAGGCAATCAAACGCAGCGGCGGTACGGAGTAATTCGGCAGATCCCCAACTCCCCAGTCCCATTTCCCCAAGACCCCAGCGGGTCCGTCGGGATGTCCAAGTAAACGATCCTTATGCCCAGGACGGCAATTCTAATTAGTTTTCAACGTACTTAGGTCGTACAGTCTTACCCGGCCCAAGAACTGGCGATGCGAAGTCGCGCTGCCGGCGCTTTTTTCACGAGTTCCCCTGCGCGGATAAGTCATCCCGGGGTCGTTTGAATTTCAATTCTTCGGCGTTGTGTTCCCGACAATATTAGGGTATCCAGAGCCTGAGGTGAGAAGCGCACATGCCAACGTTCGTACGCACGGATAAATGCGATGGCTGCAAGGGGCAAGACATGGCCGCTTGTATATACGTCTGCCTCCACGGTTTGATGTTACTGGATAAGTATGGTTCGGTGACTGGCCACGCTATGAAGGCGTTCAACCAGGAGCGGGAGCAATGCTGGGAGTCTTACGCATGGGTGAACATTTGCCCGCAACAAGCGATTGAAGTGCGCCATTACGCCGATGTAGTACCGATTGGCGCGTCGGTGCAACCGTCGAGAGGATCGGAATCAATCATGTGGACGATCAAATTTCGCAATGGCACGTTGAAACGCTTTCAATCCCCGATCCGCGCCACCGCTGAGGGCTCGATCGACCCTTACAAAGACAAGCCGGCGGCAGCGGTGTACTGTGGGGCAACACCGAGAGGGATAATGAATCGAAAAGTCGCCGCACGATACCTCGTTGCCGTGGTACGTGGAACGTGATTTCGACTGCTGGACCGCAACCGGTGTACGCGTTTCGCCGTGGCACGGCGGTGGACCGGTCACCGTTGCTGAAGGATCGAGCGCGGCGGGAAAATAATTCGGGGCAGTGGATTCGCTGTCGGCACTGCGGCCATGTGCTTGCGTCGTTGGCCGATCAAATTGCGGTTGACGGGCAGCGGCAAAGCGTTCATATCAATCCGAACGGTGTTTCGTTTCGACTCGAATTCTATCGCCGTGCCTCTGGATGTTTGGAGGTGGGCCCGGAAACTGCGGAACATACGTGGTTTGCGGGTCACCAGTGGCAGGTGTCGGTGTGCGCACCATGCCGGGCCCATGTCGGTTGGCGATTTCGCGCGGCCGGTGAAAGTCGGTTTCACGGTCTTATCGTCGATCGTATTTTGCACTCGTAGCAGTGATTTAGCATGGAGCAGCCACATGTCAGAAAATGTCGCACCGTTAAAGCCGTTTTATCTGGTCGATGCTAGTATCTATCTGTTTCGCGCGTATTATTCATTCCCGGATGCGTTTGCGGATGCCGACGGTAATCCGACTAATGCGCTGAATGGGTTCGCATATTGGCTATGTCAATTCCTTGAGGAAACTACAGCCTCGGCGATCGCGGTGGCATTTGATCAAAGCCTGACTTCATCGTTTCGCAACGAATTGTATCCCGACTATAAGGCAAATCGAGAACCCGCTCCGGAACAACTAAAGCGGCAATTTAATTGGGCTCGGGATTTGACTGCGGCGCTGGGTATACCGGTGTTGAGTAGTTCTGAGTACGAGGCCGATGACCTGATAGCGAGTGTCGCGCATCGCGTGTGTCGGCGCCACTACCGGGTCGTATTTGTGACCGCCGATAAAGATATTGCGCAATTATTGGCGGCCGACGATATCCTTTGGGATCATGCTCGGTCCCGCACCTTCCGCGCCACGCAAATAAAATCGCAGTTCGGGGTGCAGCCCGCCCAGATTGCGGATTTTCTCGCGCTGGCTGGTGATTCCGTCGATAATATTCCTGGTGCACCAGGTATCGGCGCCAAAACCGCGCAAAGATTGTTGGGAGAGTACGGTACGTTAGAAGGCATTTACGACAACCTTAAGGACATCGGCAATTTGCCAATACGCTCGGCGGCGCGTATCCAGAACACTTTACGTTCGAGCCGGGACAGGGTGTTTATGTTCCGCAAGCTTACCCGGCTAGCGGTCGATGCGCCGTTGCCCACCGAACCGTCCCGGCTAGTACGCGGCGTGGTGGACGAGGCTGAATTGAACGCCGTGATCGGCAACAACCGTCTGGGGGAACATTTGGCGGCACGGTTGCGCAATGCCGGAAAATGACCCCAGCATCGGGTGTCGGTATATAATCGTGTCGGCCGCACGTCAAAACTGGATAGAAGCCAAACGACCGCGGCTGGAAACTGCACATGTACGCGCCCTACTTTAATTTGTCGGAGTCCCCGTTTTCGATTACGCCGAATCCGGGCTACTTCTATATGAGCGAACATCACAGAGAGGCGTTCGCGCACTTATTCTATGGTTTGCGGCAGGACGCGGGGTTCGTATTGTTGACAGGGGAGGTGGGCGCCGGAAAAACCACGTTATGCCGGTGCCTTATGGGGTCGCTGCCGGAACGCGTCGATGTGGCGCTGATCCTGAACCCTCGTATCAGCGAGAGAGAGTTTTTAGGGGTAATATGTGATGAATTACATATCGAGTACCCCAAATCGAGTACTAAGCAAAATCGTTTGGACCGGTTAAACAAGCATTTGCTGCAAGCCCACGCGAACGGTCGCCAAACCGTACTATTGATCGATGAAGCACAAACGATGTCCGATAAGGCGCTGGAACAGGTACGGCTGCTCACAAACCTCGAAACCGCGAAGCACAAGCTGTTACAAATTATTCTGGTGGGACAGCCCGAGTTGATCGAGACCTTAAACAAGCCTGGGTTGTATCAGCTTGCTCAACGAATTACGGCGCGTTATCACCTGCAGCCCTTGCCGGTTAGTGACGTTGGAGGCTATATCCGCCACCGCATCGAAACGGCCGGTAACCGCGAGCGCATTTTTACCGGCGCCGCGATCCGGCGCGTAGCGCAATTCTCAAACGGCATTCCCAGACTGATAAATATTATCTGCGATCGCTCGCTACTCGGCGCGTATGCCGACGAGAAAACCAAAGTAACGGCGAGCATGGTACGTTCCGCGGCAAAGCAGATCAGTGGCCGACATCGCGGCGGCTGGCATACGCGGCCGCTGCTTTATGCGTCGGTGCTTGCGGTTGTTGCGTTGCTAGGGGTTAGTGTTTATTACCGTGTCGACCCGCACGGCGCCGGCATTGTAATAGAAAACATGCAATCGAAATTAACGGAGTGGTTGGCGTCGATTCCAGGAATTCGGTCCAATGCCGATGGATGAATCTCGATGTCTGTTATGGATTAATGGCGATAAATTTGTTGTAACGACGACGCCCATTGACGCGCTGCCATCGGCTCCCGCGGGCCGGTAACGGCGCCTAAGCTGATGTCATATATACTTGACGCACTAAGAAAATCCGAGCATGAGCGATCGCTCGATAATATTCCTATTCTCAAGACCATGTCGGCCCGAACGAGCAGTGTTGATAGTGGCTGGCGTGCGGCGTTTTTGGTGCTTATTGCGGGCGTTCTGGGGGTCGCCGCCGTGGCCGCTTTCGTCGACCGAGATGGGATAGAGGGTTCCGGCGAGGCGTTGTTGCGACCGGCAGAGAACGTAATGCCAGGGCAGCGGACCGAATCGCCGCCGTCCGCAAATGGGAGCGTGGCACCGATCACGGTCGAGATCACACCACCTGCGCTCGAAATTCCACCGATCGCCACTCCCGGTTCGTTTTCGAAGCCTGTCGCCGACGCCATGGCCGATTCCGAGGCGAAATCCGAGGTCGATAGGCAATTAACGAAATTGCCGACTGTCCTGGCCGACATCGTAGTCAATGTTATTTCTTATTCAACAGATAGCAATCGCCGTTTTATCATGGTGGGCGAACGGGTCCTTAAAGAGGGAGATGCGTTGCAGGCTGGCGCCATAATTAATTCGATCACTAAAGACGCTGTCATAATCGCCTATGCGGGTCGGCAATATCGGCTACAGCCTTAGGGGCCTCTAATCAATCTATGGCAGGTTGCCCTGAGTCCAAAGTAACCCGCTTGGGCGTTGCGTATCTTGACCGCGCGACCATGTCCTTCGGCAATTGCTCCTGCACTGCTATACCAATTTCATTCCCTGCGTGTGTGTTCTCGCTCACTACCTACGACCCCGTAGATGTTAGCTGGGCTTCGGCCCGTGATCCACGCCCTGAATCCAGCAATGTTCGCGATCAGACCCGCTCGCTCAGAATCAATAAAAGGCTCCCTTAATCCGAGGCTACTATGGATACGCGCCACGTTTTTATCATATCGGACCGCACGGGCATCACTGCGGAAACATTGAGTCATAGCCTGCTGACCCAATTCCCTGGAGTGAACTTCCATACCATTGCCTTGCCTTTCGTGGATTCGGTTGCAAAGGTCGATGAAGCGGTGCAGCGAATCGATGCGGTCGGCCGGGAAACCGGTAATAAGCCACTGGTGTTCACGACATTTGTGGAGGATACCCACCGTGAGCAATTGCAGCGGGCGAACGGGGTATTTTTTGATTTTTTTGATACTTTTATAGGGCCCTTAGAGCGTGAGCTCAAGGCGGAATCTTCACATAGCGCAGGGCAATCCCACGGCATGGTGGATGTGGCCCGCTATACATCCCGCATCAGCGCTGTGAATTTTTCAGTACACTGCGATGACGGCATTCACACCAGTAATTACGATCAGGCGATGGTGGTTTTGATGGGTGTTTCCAGGTCGGGAAAGACGCCTACTTGCCTATATTTGGCGCTGCGCTTTGGAATCTACGCGGCGAATTATCCGCTGACTGAGGATGATTTTTCGCAAGAAGTGTTTCCGGATGCACTGCGGATACACCGCGATAAACTGTTCGGTTTGACAATCGAGCCGGAGCGGTTACAACAGATTCGTCAAGAACGACGCGGCAGCGGTCATTACTCGGAGTTGCGCCAATGCCGCTATGAAGTAACCCAGGCCGAGGTGCTGTATCGCCAACAAGGAATCCCGTATCTCGATGCAACGTCGATGTCGATCGAAGAAATTGGTACCACGGTGATTCACCGCATGAAGCTGCATCGCGATCCGTACTAGCTCGCAAATTGCAGGAGACCGGCGCTGGGCCAAGTCCTAAGAGCGCGAGAAATACGCGTACAATAGCGGTAGGCCGCACGCAATTTACCGTCGGTTCTTGTAGAATTCGCTCCCCTTGTAGCGGGAACCGCGGTTGCCGCGCGTTTCTTTGGTTATCGGCCCCCAAGAGACATTCATCGCCGGCTCTAAAGTAGCCATAAGGTATTGAATTATATTAACTTCTATGCAGGTCTTGAATCGATGGCTTGGTCAGGAACCGGGCCGACTGGAAGATGAAATCAATATCATCTTGGACGGTTATTTCTTATGCCGCTTCGAAAGAAGCCATGTTCGGTAGTTGGCACGCGCCCGAGAAGGCGACGCGCCGATACATAAGTACGACACATACGGGTAAATGAGCATCGAAAGTCGCAGGGCAACGTCGCCGACGGCCCGGGTTTTTCAGGAGCGACCACACACGGTCGGTTTTGTCAGTCTCGGCTGCGCCAAAGCGTTGGTGGATTCCGAGCGAATCTTGACCCAGCTGCGCGCCGAAGGCTACGAAGTTACGTCAACGTACGCGGAATCCGACATCGTCGTTGTGAACACCTGTGGTTTTATTAACGATGCCGTGGAGGAATCGTTGGATGCGATTGCCGATGCGGTCGAGCAGCACGACAAAGTAATTGTCACGGGTTGTTTGGGCGCTCGCGCCGAACACATCCGGGACTGTTTCCCAGATCTGTTGGCAGTGACCGGCCCGCACGCGACCCAGGCGGTCCTGGATGCAGTACATGAGGAGCTACCGCCGCGGCACGATCCGTTTCTCAGTCTGTTGCCACCCGGCGGTATCAAGCTCACGCCCCGCCATTATGCGTATCTCAAGATCTCCGAGGGGTGTAACCACGGATGCCGATTTTGCATCATTCCGCAGTTGCGCGGGCCGCTCGTGAGTCGGCCGATAGATGAGGTCATGGACGAGGCCGAAAATCTCGTACGCGCCGGGGTGCGGGAGTTGTTGGTGGTATCGCAGGATACCAGCGCCTATGGCGCGGATATCAAGTATCGTCCACGGTTTCATCGGGGTAGCCCTCTGAAAACAAATCTATACGATCTGGCCCACGGATTGGGCAGCCTCGGAGTTTGGGTGCGGTTGCACTATGTCTATCCCTATCCCCATGTGGATCGGATCATTCCACTGATGCGGGACGGTTACGTGCTTCCGTATTTAGATATTCCGTTTCAGCACGCGAGCCCGAAAATCCTTAAACTGATGCGCCGCCCGGCTAACACGCAAGGTAACCTGGATCGCATTTCCGCTTGGCGCGACGTTTGTCCGGACATTACGATCCGCAGTACGTTTATCGCCGGGTTTCCCGGAGAAACCGAGGCGGATTTCGCCGAGTTACTACAATTCCTGGAAGAAGCAGAGTTGGACCGCGTCGGCTGTTTTGCCTATTCACCGGTTTCGGGGGCGACAGCCAACGAATTGCCCGATGCGGTGCCGGATGCCGTACGCGATGAACGACGCGACCGGCTTTTGGCGGTGCAGGCCGATATTTCCGAGCGCAAGTTGCAGCGCAAAATCGGGAACACGGTCAAGGTTATTATCGATGAAGTCGACCGTGGGCAAGGCATAGGCCGCAGCGAAGGCGATGCGCCCGATGTCGATGGTCGGGTCTTCGTTGAGAACGCCCAGGGAGCAGTTCCGGGCGATATTCTAGAGGTTGTTGTGGTTACGGCAGATCAATACGATTTGCATGCCGTGGCCCAACCCGTCAAGCACTAACGACAGTTCTCGGGTACCTCGACCGTGCATCGCAACGGCAATCGGAACCGTACGCCGCTTGGAATACGGGAAGGTGGCTTGTGTGGCCGCGAAATATCCCCACATACTGTACTGTATAGGGGTGGGTCTATAGGAAGCTGGCATGCCAATTTACGAGTTTTATTGCAAAGACTGCCATACGATCTACAGTTTTTTCTCGAGGCGTATTAGCACGGACGGCAGTCCGGCTTGTCCGCGCTGTGGATTGGCCGAATTGGTTCGGCAAGTATCGCTATTTTCGGTATCGAGGGGGCGAGGTGATGACGAAGAGGCTGGCCCCGACGACCTCGATGAGAGTCAAATGGAGAAAGCCATTGCATCAATGAGCGGTGAGTTCGCGAATATCGATGAGGACGACCCAAAACAGATGGCGCGGCTCATGCGCAAGCTGTACGACAGTACCGGGCTAAAAGTCGGTACCGGCATGGAGGAGGCTATTCGCAGGATGGAAGCCGGCGACAATCCGGATCGAATCGAAGAGGATTTGGGGGACGTACTCGAACAAGAAGATCCATTTGCGGTTGGTTCGGTTACCCGGCTCAACGACCTGCGTCGTAAATTTCTTCCGCCAAAGGTAGACGAAACGCTGTACGAGATGTAATCGAAGTAGCGTTCGGGATTTTCGGTTCCGAACGACGCGCGACGGAGCACCCGTTCAGAGCGCCAAAGATTAATCATAATGGTTGAAATTTCACAAAACATTAGTCGCCGGCGTACGTTTGCGATCATCTCGCACCCCGACGCCGGCAAGACCACGCTCACCGAGCAGCTATTGTATTTGGGCGGTGCGGTACAGATGGCCGGCACTGTCAAGGCCAGAAAGGCCAGCCGTTACGCCACCTCCGATTGGATGGAGTTGGAAAAACAGCGTGGCATATCGGTCACATCGTCGGTGATGCAGTTCCCGTACAGGCAACAGATCGTGAATTTATTGGATACGCCCGGGCATGCTGATTTTTCCGAAGACACGTATCGCACGTTGACCGCCGTCGATTCCGCGATGATGGTCGTGGATGCGGCCAAGGGTGTCGAAGAACGCACCATAAAACTGATGGAAGTATGCCGCTTGCGGGACACGCCGATTCTCACGCTGGTCAACAAGTTGGATCGGGAAAGCCGCGATCCGATCGATCTAATCGACGATATCGAGTCGGTATTGGGCATAGCCTGTACCCCAATGACATGGCCAATCGGTTCAGGGTCTCGGTTTCGCGGGTTGTACCGTTTATTTGACGATTCGGTGCGCGTATTTGCTGGGCAAGGCGACACCCGTACCGAAGACCGGTTAATTGACGGCATTGACAATCCGGAATTGGATGAATGGCTCGGCGCCGACGCGGGTCCGTTGCGGGACGAAATCGACTTGATTCGTGGCGCTAGTTCCGATTTCGACAAGGATCGCTATTTGCGAGGCGAACTGTCGCCGGTTTTTTTTGGTTCCGCGTTACGCATGCGCGGAATTCATGAGCTGCTCGATACCTTCGTCGAGCTCGCGCCGCCCCCGAGGCCTCGGCACACCGAAACCCGTGACGTTGCTCCGAACGAGTCGAAATTCACGGGTTTCGTGTTCAAAATTCAAGCCAATATGGATCCGTCACACCACGATCGTATTGCTTTTGTGCGCATTACGTCGGGTTGTTACCGCAAGGGTATGAAGTTGTTTCATGTTCGTACCAAACGTGAAATCTCGATTCATAATGCAATTACATTCATGGCGGCGAAGCGGGACACAACCGAAGCGGCGTTCGCTGGCGACATTATCGGTTTCCACAATCATGGCACAATACAAATCGGCGATGCTTTTACGGAAGGCGAGGAGCTGAAATTTGTCGGTGTGCCGAACTTTGCTCCGGAATTATTTCGACGCGTAAGGCTGCGGGATCCGCTGCGTGCCAAAGCTTTGCAAAAAGGATTGATCCAGCTAAGCGAAGAGGGTGCGACCCAAGTGTTCCGGCCGCTTATATCCAATGACCTGATTCTCGGCGCGGTTGGGGTATTGCAGTTCGATGTCGTGATGCATCGCTTGCGGCACGAATACGGTGTCGAGTGCAGTATTGAAGCGGTACCGGTTTCGACTGCGCGTTGGGTAAAATGTGCGGACCGGAAAATCGCTCAGCAGTTTCAAGATAAGGCCCATGCGAATCTGGCGCTGGATGGTGCCGACGAACTGACGTATATCGCGCCAAATCTGGCCAACCTTCGACTAACGATGGAGCGCTGGCCGGATATCGAATTCAACGCTACCCGCGAACTATAGAAAGGTTGCGCCGTTAGTATGATTGGTGGTGATAGACCGGCGTATCAAGCGGTCTCAGTTGTTGCTATTATTCGCGGAGCTATTGGCCGCGTCCCGCGTGTTGAAATTGTGCGATGTTTACATCCTATCATCCAGTCATACTAAATTTGCTGTATGCGTTCGCGGGAGGCGTGTTGACTCTGATGTTTATGTGGGTTGGATGGAATATGTTGGGCCGACTAACATCGATTCGAATCTCGGAGGAACTAAGAAACGGCAACACGGCTGTGGGCATGATGGTCATGGGGATATTTATCGGAGTGGGCGTCGCAATGGGACTGGTGGTCGGGTTAGCGCTGAACTAACAGGGTTCCAATGCAACTTTTTCGGCGTTTAGCGGCGACTTGGGTCAAATGGCGGTAAGAGATTTAGGAATAGCGCTACTGATTACCGGGTTGTTGGTGGTGTTGCTTATACCAGGGCGCGCGGTAGCGCCGGTTGATCACAGTTCCTGGCCGGTGCGTTACGATTATCAATTTTCGAAGTACTCCAAACGCTATTTTGGACCGATGGCCGATCGGCGTTGGTTTAAGGCGCAGGCCATAGTCGAGTCGAACCTACGGCCCGACGCCGTGAGCCCCGTGGGCGCGCACGGTTTAATGCAGATTTCGCCAATTGCCTATGCCGAGATCCGACGGCAGCACCCGTATATCGATACGCCCGAAGGACCCCGATGGAATATCGCATCGGGTGTCTATCTGATGCGACAGTTATTCGACAGATGGACCCGCAAGGTCACTGGACAGCAGCAGTGGTGGTTTGCGCTGGCGAGTTACAACGCTGGATTTCAGCGTTTGTTGGATGCCCGCCGCATAGCGCGCGAGCACCACCGTGACGACGCTGTATGGAGTGATGTGGCGGAATTCGTGCCGCGCGAAACGCACAATTACGTGCATCGGGTTCGGCAGCTAATGAATGCAGCACAGACATCCTCGAATTAGCAACCTGATGAAAAAATCGATGCGGGATACTACTTCATTAATACTTGGCTCAATACGCTCATTTGCCAAGGGTTGTCTGATATTGCGCCCGCCTCAGATTTCTTCGACGGGCTGCTAACCCAAATCCGCCATGACGCGTCCGAGTTTCTGGTGATTACTGTTTCGCGTTGCGGTCGCTACGCGCCGAGTCCGACCGGTCCATTGCATCTGGGTAACGCGCGCACGGCCTTATTGGCGTGGCTGCAGGCACGCCTCGCTAATGCTCGATTTGTATTGCGCATGGAGGACATGGACCGCCCCCGATGCGTGCCAGGTAGCACCGTGCAAATCATCGATGAGTTGCGCTGGATGGGTTTGGAGTGGGACGAGGGTCCGGACTGCGGTGGTCCGCACGGGCCCTATTTGCAGTCGCAACGCGACCAGTTGTATATCGCCGCCTATGAGCATCTGTCTGCTGCCGGTGCGTTGTATCCGTGCTCGTGTTCCCGGAAGGACATTGCGATAGCCAGCGCTCCGCATCAGAAAACTACCGTGTATCCGGGTACTTGCCGGCAGCGTCCTCTTCTTGAGTCGCGGCCCCCCTCATGGCGGTTTCGCGTTGACGATCGCACGGTAAGTTATTGTGATGCGATTCACGGCGATCTATCTCAGTCGCTGGCGAACGAGGCCGGAGACTTTGTAATACGCCGCGCCGATAACGTATTTTCGTATCACCTGGCAGTGGTTGTCGACGATGCGCTGATGGGTGTTTCCGACGTGGTGCGTGGTGACGATCTCATCGAATCGACGCCGTGCCAGATCGCACTGGGGCAAGCACTTGGTTTTGCGACACCGACATACTGGCATGTGCCGATGATGTATGACGGTGATCAGCGCATGGCGAAACGCGATGGTTCTCACTCCATCGCACAGTGGCGCCAGCGCGGCAATTCGCCCGGCCAAATGGTGGGATATTTAGCGGCCTCTTTAGGGTTGGTGACAATGGGAGCTGACTTGAGCGCCGCCGAACTCCTCAGCGACTTCGATCTAGAGTCATTACAGCGGTGTCTTCGCGCGCAAATTGGCAATTAAAAGGGTAGTGCCTGCAATCGAAAAAATTCTCGTAGCGCCAAGTACAAATAATGACTGTCCGCTTGGCCGGCTGTTTCCCGGATCGAGTGCATCGCCCACTGGGGAACGCCGACGTCGACTGTGTTTATGCCGATTTCGGAAGCGATAATCGGCCCGATCGTCGTACCGCACGCCAAATCGCTGCGCGATACAAAGGTCTGCACCGGCACGCCCGCTTGGATGCACAGATCTTGGAATACCGCTGCGGTTTGGCTATTGGTGGCGTAGCGCTGATTGGCATTGATCTTAATTGCCGGCCCGCCGTTTAGTACCGGTCGGTGCTGTGCATCGTGCTTGTCGGTGTAGTTGGGATGGGCTGCATGAGCGTTGTCGGCGGAAACCATGAACGACCGATCTAAGGCACGGGTTAACGCCTCCGGATTGGCCGTTATACGCTCGAGGACGGACTTCAGAAACGGCCCTTGTGCACCGCACGCCGAGGCGCTGCCGACCTCCTCGTGATCGTTACAGACCAGTACACAGCTCACGTCATCACCGGCATCGAGTAACGCGGACGCTCCACAGTAGCACGACAGCAGATTGTCAAATCGCGCACCCGTTATGAAGTCGCGATTTGCACCGACAATCGCTGGTGCTTGCGTATCGTACAAACTGAGTTCGTAGGATAGGACGGATTTGGCCGCGCATTCGGGGTGCTCGTCGAGTAGCTGCCGTTTGACGAGGTCCAGGAAATCGATCTCGGCATCGCCACGGATCAATACAACCGGTGAAACGTGTTGCTCCGAGTTGATACTGCGATTTTTATTGGCGTCACGATCAAGATGAATGGCAAGACTCGGAATTACCGCGATTGGCTCGCGAAAGTCGATGTTCGCGCTCACGATCTTGCCTGCCGAATTACGATATGTAACACGGCCTGCTAACGACAGGTCACGGTCGAACCAAGGGTTCAATAGCGCGCCGCCGTATACTTCTACTCCGAGTTGTAAATACGGGCTACGGGTAATATTTGCTGACGGCTTTACCTTCAAGCACGGGCTGTCGGTGTGCGCCCCGACAATGCGCATTCCGTTTGCCGTGACCGCGTGGCGCCCAACGATAATAGCAATGAGCGATGAGCCGTTGCGGGTGACTATATACCGCCCGCCGGCACGCAAATCCCACTCGTGCCGCTCATCCAACGAAGCGAAACCGTTGTCCAGAAATCGCGTCTGCATAGACGCCACGGCGTGGAAGGGCGTGGGCGAACTGCCAACAAACGCGAGTAAATCCAAGATGAACGGATCTTTATCCATTTGTTGTTCGAACTGTTGCAGTCGAGCGGTGTCTGAGTAAGTACGATCTTGGGGCCGGATTCGAATTGTCGCATACTCGCGAGGTGCTCGCCTCGAAACAATATTATCTTCGTTTTCTGGCTAGCCCCAATAATTCTTTGAAGAGGTCGATAGGTCAGAAATTGCTTCTATATTTGAACCGATTATCATATTTTTAAGGGTATGGGGCCGCCACAAAGTCTGCCCTGTTCGGAATCACCCGATCAGAGGCTATCGGCTTCGCTTCTAACCGCACTACGCACCGATTATTTGTGAGCCTATGAAAAATGTGACCGACTCCGCCAGACGCAACACCATTAAGCACCTGCTATCGGTACCGATAGCCGCCGTCGTGGCCGCTACGGGCTTGCGGCCGGCACAGGCCGGTTTATTGGTCCCAACTCCGATGCAAAGCCGCGGGCCGTTTTACCCGACGGAATATCCGGCCGATACCGACAACGATTTGCTAAAAATCGGTGAATCTGCCAGTCTTGCTCAAGGCCGCGCCGTAAGACTTTCCGGGAAGATTGTCGACCGTGCGGGACGGTCGCCGCGCGAAGCGGTTGTAGAGATCTGGCAATGCGATGCACAAGGCCGCTATCGGCATCCATGGGACCGCCGTAGCACTCCACTGGATACGGCGTTTCAAGGTTATGGCCGCTATCGAGTCGGTGCCGATGGAAATTATTGGTTCCGCACCATTAAACCCGTACCCTATCCGGGTCGTACCCCACACATCCACTTTCTTATTCGTGGCCCCGGTTTTGAGCCGCTGGTCACGCAAATGTATGTGCATGGCGAAGCGGATAATGATCGGGACGGAATATTGAACAGCATTCGCGATCCGCAGCGCCGTGCACAACTTATTGTCGACTTAAAATCGATCGCGGGCAGCGTTGAACTCCACGGCCGGTTCGATATCATCATTGACGCAGTACTCGGCGTCTGAACGCGATGAGCTATACGCCCGTTGCCTCGAGCCAGGATCGGTAATGAAATACGGCCTCCCGCGCTCGTTCCAGGATTGGGCAATGGCCGCAGTTCGGCATCACGATAACTTCGCTATGCGGTAGATGCGCATCGAATATCTCGGTGCTTGATACGTGCAATATTCGGTCTTTTGCACCCCATATCACGAGCGTTGGCATGTCTAAATCGGGTAGCAGGTCGATCGTTTCCACGAGATTCGAGTACATATCGTCGAATATTTTGGT
The DNA here is from genome assembly GCA_029862885.1 of Gammaproteobacteria bacterium. Lineage (GTDB taxonomy): Bacteria > Pseudomonadota > Gammaproteobacteria > Arenicellales > JAOTWM01 > JAOTWM01. The sequence goes on along the minus strand of JAOTWM010000052.1, from coordinate 4,762 downwards.
GTTTCTCTCGTAGTGGTTTTGCGCCATCCGCGTCAACGCTTGTGGGATTGGCCACGGCATCGGTGGGCGGCGATAAAACACCATATCCATCAATACGTCGAACCCTGCCCGGTCGCTCACGAGGAGCGGGTTTTGACCATCCTCCAGCATCCTTTGTAGATCGCTCTGGATTGGCGGGAACACGCCGGCGGCGTCAATAAGTCCGAGGCTCAAAATGCGGCCGGGTCCGTCTGCTGCGATCAACGTCGAAACCCAACCGCCCAGGGAGTTCCCGGCGATATGAAAACGATCGAGGCCGAGTATGTCTACCGCCGCCACAATGCGTTGCGCGAGGACCGTTGGACGGTAGTCGTAATCGGCACTGAAACCGCTGTCGCCGTGGCCGGGCAGGTCGAACGAGATGATTCGATAGTGACGCGGGAGACCGCGTACAAATTGCAGCCAGTTGTCTTTATTGGCCGCAAAACCGTGCAGCAACACGATTGGTTCTGCCTCCCCCGGCCGCTCCAGGTAGACGATCCTATCTGGGCCGCCGCCGATACGGCGGGTTACGAATCCAGCGCTACGGCGTGCCGCGTTGATCGCCCATTGAAACAACCGATCTTCGAATCGGGCACGCATGCTGCGTCGTTGCCGAGCCGGCGTGGCCATATTACTGAGCTATCTATAGCGTAGAGGAGCGGCGCCCGAACGCCGTATTTGGCACCCACTCGTCATCGCCCATAGGACGGCCGGCAGCGAGGCTTTGAAAATCCATTAAGTCCCGGTCCGCTAATTGCGTGGGTGCGACGTTTTGGATGCTACGGAAGATATTCTGAATCCGCCCGGGGTGCTGTCGTTTCCAGCCCCGCAACATATCTTTTATGGCTTGGCGCTGAAGGTGATTCTGCGATCCGCATAGATTGCACGGGATGATGGGGAATTCGCGAATCGCGGCGTAACATGCGATATCGCGCTCGGCACAATAAGCGAGTGGTCGGATCACGACATGCTGCTTATCGTCACTCAGCAGCTTTGGCGGCATCGCTTTGAGGGTGCCGCCATAAAACATATTGAGAAATAAGGTTTCGATGATATCGTCCCGGTGATGACCGAGCGCGATCTTATCGGCGCCGTTCTCGGCGGCGACGCGGTATAAAATCCCGCGCCGTAACCGTGAACACAAGCCGCACATGGTTTTTCCCTCCGGTATAACGCGCTTAACGATACTATAGGTATCGCTCTCAATGATCTGGTGTGCCACACCGAGGTCGGCGAGGTAATCAGGTAGTACGTGCTCAGGAAAATCGGGTTGTTTCTGGTCGAGATTCACGGCCAATATTTCGAATCGTATCGGCGCTGCGTCTCGTAGCTGAAGCAGCATATCCAGCATCGTGTAGGAGTCTTTTCCGCCGGACAGGCACACCATGACCTTGTCGCCGTTGGCAATCATCCGATAGTCGTCGATAGCACGGCCGACCTCGCGGCGTAGGCGCTTATGGAGCTTGTTGCGGTCGATGCGCTGGGCGTATCCGGGTGCGGGCATGGCGGTTAACTATGACGGAATATGATGGGCCGCTATTGTACACCGCCGTGCCATCCGGAATGTTCGGACCGAGCCATTATTCCGCTCATGACTGGGGATCGCAGTCGAATATTGATTATAATTGCAAAATTGGGTCTGAGCAGTCATCAGCGGATTTAGTGTTTAGGAAATTTATCCGGCGGGTCGGCGTACTGCGGGCGATGCTTGCCGCCGTTACGATTTTATTGATCGCGATGGCACCTTTCGCCGGTGGCGAGACACAGTTGTCCGGTTGGGCAATGATGCCTACGTTGATCGCGCCCGCGCTGGTACCGATGCTGTTTTTCGTATTTCCTCTCGATATGACGATGAGCGCTGTGTATATGTCCGGCAAGTCCGCCGAGCATAAGCCGCGATATCAATTCATCATCGCGATGGATATCGTGTTGCTGCTGCTGCTGTTTTTGGCGTGGTTGCCGTTCTTCCGCTCCCTGCTGCGCGGTGCCTAGTCGTCCCTGAAAAAAGCCCTATTCGGCCGTCGGCGGTGTTGCCTACAGGGATGTAGGTAATGAGCGAGAGCAAGGACGCGGTAGCGTTGCCTACAGGGATGTAGGTAATGAGCGATAGAATGGACACGGTAGCGTTGCCCTGCGACTTCCGATGCTCATTTACCGACACGTAAACTCCGCTTCGACTTCTCGGGCGCCTTGCCGACAACCAAAAAGGACAATCTTGGCCAACAAAGCATCGGACAACTCAACGTGATGATCGACGTCTTGGTAGTTGCCGTATACGTCTCTAACGACTGACTCGAACGACCCGTCCGTTAGGCGTTGAATCGTGTGTTTCGACGAACAGGTCATTTTCCAACCTTTATTGCGAGCTATTTCGAATGCGAAGGTCGCGGCTTGGGCGCAAGGTCCGCGTTCTACCATTTGCAGCCATACCGCCGCGTCGGTGCCGACTAACTGGCCGGAATCGTCGTAGGTGCCACCGGTATTGCTCCTTACCGGTTAGCGGAGGTGAACTCCGGATACGCCTCAATACCGCACTCACTGACATCCACGCCGGTAAATTCTTCCTCGTCGCTGACACGGATTCCGATCGCTGCGCGTAGCAACGCCCAAACAATAAGGCTAGCAGCCATTACGAATGCGGAGATGCTCAGCAAGCCGATTAACTGGCTGACCAACGCTGCCTCGGGGTTGGACAGTACCACCGCGATCAATCCCCAGGCGCCGCAGATGCCGTGCGCCGAAATTGCGCCTACGGGGTCATCGATTCGGAGCCGGTCAAGCCACATGATGCCGTAGACTACGAGTACTCCGCCGGCTGCACCGATCAACGTCGCCAGATACGGAACCGGGATCAGCGGTTCCGCGGTAATGGATACCAGGCCGCCGATCGCACCGTTTAATGCCATCGTGAGATCGGCCTTACCGAAATGCAGGCGCGCGACCGACAGCGCCGCCGCCACCCCGCCGGCTGCGGCCATATTGGTATTAACAAAAATCGATGCGACGGCGTTGGCGTCGGCGATATTGGAAACGACTAATTGCGAGCCACCGTTAAAACCAAACCAGCCAAACCAGAGAATAAACGTACCTAGCGTCGCCAACGGTAAGTTCGCGCCGGGAATGGGATTCACCCTGCCGTCGCTACGATATTTGTCTTTGCGCGGGCCTAGTAATAACACGCCCGCCAGTGCCGCGGTCGCACCAGTGAGATGCACCACGCCGGATCCGGCGAAATCCATAAATCCGGCTGCGTCTAGGAATCCACCACCCCATTTCCAATACCCCTGTAACGGGTAGATGAAACCCGTTAACACCACCGCAAAAAATAGAAATGGCCATAGCTTCATGCGCTCGGCAATGGCGCCCGAGACAATGGACATGGCGGTGGCTACGAATACCACCTGAAAAAAGAAATCCGATCGCGCCGAGTAATACGAACCTGAATACCACTCGTCCCCCGAAGTTCGTAAAACCGCAGCGGGATCGTTCTCGGCACCGAGTAGAAATCCAATGCCTGGCCAAAACCCATTCACCCCGTCGGCGGGATACATTAATTGATACCCGACCAGCAAATACATGATGCACGCTACCGCGTATAGCGCGATGTTTTTAGTCAATATTTCGGCCGTATTTTTCGCGCGCACCAGCCCCGCCTCAAGCATCGCAAAGCCTGCCGCCATCCACATTACGAAGGCGCCCATGACTAGGAAATAAAATGTATCTAGGGCGTATCTGAGTTCTAGTGTGTTTTCCATAGACGTGCTCCGGATTGTGGCGACTTGAACGATAATGAGGATCGGTTATAGGGCGTTTTCATCGGTTTCTCCGGTGCGAATCCGCACCACCTGCTCGAGATCCGTCACGAATATTTTTCCGTCTCCGATTTTCTCCGTGCGGGCCGCGCTAATTAGCGATTCGATCACCTGATCAATGATGGCTGCATTTACTGCCACTTCAAGTTTCACCTTCGGTAGAAAATCGACGACGTACTCGGCGCCTCGGTACATTTCGGCGTGACCTTTCTGGCGTCCAAACCCCTTTACCTCGGTAACGGTCATTCCCCGTACGTCCAAGGTCGATAACGCATCGCGCACATCGTCCAATTTGAACGGCTTTATGATCGCGGTAATCAGTTTCATCGTGGCTCCTCTCGGTTCGAATCGAAACGGGCTTCGCAGCGACGCGCGGCGCACGCTGTCAGCACAGTGAGTTCAATGCATAGATCGTGCCATTACTGAAAAGACAGTAGCAGGTTGTCGGAATTCGCGCCGATTCGTTCTGCATTCAGCGGTTGCACGGGTGGATATGCACTAATCTGAGGCGGGATGCCGCTGCAATCGCACCGCCGTGGTGCATCGCACGGACGTTAACTACGTTATAGACCGCACCAAAGCGTTGGAGCGCTGGTATTGCCTATCAATCCGGCGCGGCGGCCGTGCCGTCGATGAGTAGGGGTGCACAGGTCCTCGTGCCTTGAAGATCTCGCCCGCAGAGCGGTGTTTGCAGAGTCGTTTTACGTCTGCCGTCATGATCCGGTTGTCGGTGTAGATTCGGCATCATTGGCACACAAATTTGCGATTGCGGTCCGCGTCTATATCGAGCCGACGCAGTATATAAAACGCTTTACCTACAATATCTTATGGCTTACTGGGGAATCTCTTGGGGATGTACGCGGCGCTTGTTATTGGTATGGAAATCATGCAGTCTAATGCTACACGCACGCCGTTCGGCGCTGCGATTT
>JAOTWM010000017.1 GCA_029862885.1 Gammaproteobacteria bacterium | reverse complement strand
TTCCGGAACCCGGGCCCGGTGTACAGTCTGTCCTGTTCGAAGTCAGGAAAAATCGGCCGTCGTATTCGTCACGATCCTCCTTGATCCATAGCTACGGCTATGCATCGGCGGGCGATCGTACCGACTACTTAGCCCGATTTCCCCTGAACTCCGAACCCTTCATGCAATATGCGGGCTAGGGGCCACCGTGAACCTACACCGTCTTCGTGTTCGCCAACGCAAGCCGTCCGACCGCGTGTTGTAACCGATCCGATCATTCACGCAATTGAAGATACCGCAGACTTTTCCGTTGGAGATCGCCGGTTGCCGAGCACATTCCCCACAGCGACTCGAACTGGATTCGGCGTGCCAAGCTACGGCGCGTCGAGCTTGAAAACGGTCAAGTACTTGTCCTTATAACTGGCTTGTGCCTGTGCGGATTGTCGCAACCGCGTATCCAGCGCGCTGCCGTTGCGCGCCAGGGCGTAAGCGGCGCCAAGTTTGCGAATAAGCGCTACCGTGTCCACAGGACTCCTGCGACCGTCCCGCACCATCACCCATTCTCGGTATTCTTGTGGATCGTGCAAGAACATGAAATACGGATCGAAGCCGACGATATAATAATTAGCATGATTGAATGCAAACAAGTAGGCGAAATCCACCCAGCGGGCATGGAACACGGTTTCGCCCGGCGCGGTGTTGCGCTGCAGCCATGCCGCCGCCAACTGATAGCGATCCGCAATACGTTTCGAACGCTGCAACACGGCGGAGCCAAATTGGTGGGACTGCACCGCGCTTATAATCACGTAGCATATCAGCGACAGTAAGAAAGTGATGGTAAGCGCACGCTGCCAGCTCGGCCAGGACAACACACGTAGCAGTCCCATCAAATAACCCGCCGGTCCCAGCAGCAGGCGACCCGCAATAAATACACCGCAAGCCAGCGCCGGTGTCCAGGTTACCCACGATGCCAAGTCGCGGCCGGCGAGAAGCCATCCGATCTGTATAACGACGGCGGCGCTGGCGCCGGCAAAAGTCACAACATCGAGGCTGCGCGACATTCGGCCGTAGTGGACTTTCTCTTCCAGCGTAGGGCATACAGCTGCGAGTCCATAGCCGGCGGCAACCCAGGCGAACGGCGCCCAGTAGGCCACAAAACGCCCATGCGCCAGAAACAGCATAAAATACAGCCCGGCCGCAGCAACCGCACTCACGGTCGCGACACTGTGCCGGTGGGACCTGAGCGCAGTTACCACTGCCACAGCAAACATTAGCATCGGCAGCACAAATTCGTCGCGCAGCTCGCGTCCGCTGAACGGCGTTAACTCCAAACCCATACGCATCGGCAGTGTCTCGCCATTATGCACTACCTGAAAACCGTCTCGGGCCGCCGCAATCGTTCCGCTCATTTGTTGCCACAGCATGAAATTCGCATGCTCCAGCCCGAGAAAGCTACCGCGCCAATGCCAGAATCCCGGATGCGCGACTATCGCTAACGCGATGGCGGCTGCCAGCGTGGCCATGAGTTTTGTCGGCAGTTGTCCATCAACCCAGATAATGGCCAGTCCACAGATTCCGGTTATTGCCAGAACGTTGTGTGGAACGTTGTACACGAACATCACCAGCAGACAGACGAAGAACGCCGGGAGCAGTCTTCGCCGCACTGCAAGGTGTAATAACCACAGCAGCAACGTTACGGTCAGCGTGGTAGGCCGGGGCAGATGCAGTTGTAACGTGAGATGCCCCGACGCAAACAGAAACAAGAGCGACAGCGGCCAGGCAAATGGCGTTCTGCTGTGTCGGAGTATTGCGTAGATGCTGGCGGTCAGCAGCGCCGCAAAGAACACCGTCGACACCTTGCCGCCCAGCGATAATCCAAGGGCCGTAAACGGGATAAGCAGCAGATGATACAGCAGCTGCCAGTCATGCCGCAGATCATTGTACGTGCTGTGCTGCATCCACGGAAAGCTGCCGCCAAGCACCGGGTTTTCACCGGTCCAGTACAATTGGGCTATCTTCATGTGCCAGTAGCCGTCAGTACCCGTCATACCGGGGGTTTGGAACTCGACCCACAGGTGGTAGCTTATAGCGATAAAGAATACAGAAGCGACTGCGAGTGCGCCACGCTGCCACGAGCTGTCGCCCGCAATAACACCTGACAATTCGTTGTCCTTGTTCACCGTGACTTCACCGGAGTGTAGCGGACACCATAAGTCAGCTTCGACCACAAGAGTGGAAATAATCCGATGTTACCCACCATCACATCAGTTTGCGTAATCATTTAATATCTGTCAAACCATCCGACCTACTTATTACGGCGGGGTACTCACCGATCTACTTTCTGCAGCTACGTTATCAATTCGTTAGTGGTGAACACTAAGTAACAAAGTTCTAACAATGTAAAGGACATACTTGGATGCTTCGCGAAGATGGTATCAGCAGCCACCATCTGCACTGGCAGGATCGACAAGTCGAACTTTTAGGGGGTCAACCTTGGAGAGGGCTATCGTGAGGAAAGGCCTAAGTGGTAGCCGCTCGATCACCGGCAGGCGCATACGGTGGGGCTGGTTGCGCTAGGTAAGCAATCCGCTGTTGGTATCGCCGGTTGGAGGCCACCCGATCGAGAATCACTCCGCAGGCCAATGACACAACGGCGAGGATGAACAACAGGCTGATGAGGATTACAGAAGGAATCTTCGGAACCAGGTGCGTCGAAAGAAACGTCTGCCAAATGGGAATGAATACCGCCACGCCTACCGTCATCATCAGCCCAGCTAAAAACGAAAAGAATGGTAAGGGCCGTACATCACGAACGAGCAAGATGATCGTCCGAAGAATCCGAAAACCGTCCTTGTAAGTAGACAGCTTGCTGGTCGAACCCTCGGGACGGGCAAAGTATTTCACATCGATTTCACCGACTGGAATCCGAGACTCGAGCGCAAAGATTGTTAGCTCGGTTTCGATTTCAAAACCCTTCGATTCGGCCGCAAAGGTTTTGACAAAGCGCCGCGAAAATACGCGGTAGCCGGATAAAAGGTCGCAAAATTTCGAATCGAAAAAATACTGCACGGCCAAGGAGAAACCTCTGTTCCCCAGCCGGTGACCGAGGCGGAACAACCCTTGACCCTCCTGGGACAGCCGATTGCCCACAACCATGTCGAGACGTTCCCGTACAAGTTTGTCGATCATCTCTTGGGCCGAGGATGCGTCATAGGTCGAATCTCCATCGCAGAGCACGTAGACGTCCGCATCGACCTCCCCGAAAAGTCGCCGCACTGCCTCGCCCTTACCTAGTCGCGGTTCGACAATCGTGATTGCTCCGGCGCTCAGAGCCTCTGTGGAAGTAGCATCACCGGATGCGTTGTCGCACACCCAGACATCGGCAGTGGGCACGGCTTGTCGAAAAGCCTTGACCGTACGCGCAATCGTCTGTGCCTCATTGTGGCAGGGTAATAAAATCGCAATCCTGGTCATTCAGTTTTGTCCCATCAATCGGATGTCGTAGGCGGGTTGTAACGAGCGCGAAAACCGGTGAACAGAGTTTTGTGCAGTATCACCTTTCGCCAGCTTTGATTTTTTCAATAAAGACCGCGGCACAATCGTGTTCGTCATTGCATCACGAACGGGTCGGCAATCGGGTCGGGTGATGTATTGATCCAAACGGTTTTTGGCCGAGTGTAGTCGTAGATCGCATCCATTCCCGACTCTCTTCCGAAGCCGCTCTCGTTATAACCGCCGAACGGAGCCAACGGCGACACCATGCGGTAAGTGTTCACCCAGACGATGCCACTCCGCAGGGCTTTGGTAACCCGCAACGCTTTGCCGACGTCGCGGGTAAACACGCCGGCGGCGAGTCCGAAACGCGTGTCGTTGGCAAGCCGAATGGCCTCTTGTTCGTCATTGAATTTTAAAACGCTCACAACTGGACCGAACAGCTCGCGCTGTACGATGCCGATATCTTGATTCGGGCAATCTACTATCGTCGGTTCGTAATACCAACCGTCTCCAAGCGCGTCGGGTTGGCGGCCACCGTGTACCAGCGTCGCACCGTTGGCGGTCGCGTCGGCGACGGTATCCTGAATATTGCTGAGTTGGGCAGGGGTCGCGAGCGGGCCCATTTGGCTGTCATCGGCGAGCGGATCGCCAATTCGAATTTGTGCCGCGCGATTTGCGATTCGTTCCAGTAATTGATCGTGTACGCGCTCGTGCAAAAATAATCGTGACCCGGCCACGCAACTCTGACCGCTTGCGCTGAATATGCTGAGCAACACGCCGTTGCTGGCGCTATCGAGGTCGGCGTCGTCAAAGATCAGGAGCGGAGATTTACCGCCCAATTCCAACGACACCTGGGCAAAGTTTTCGGCGGCGTTACGCATGATGTGCCGTGCCGTGTCGGGTCCGCCGGTGAAGCTAATCCGGTCCACCAGTGGGTGCGAGGTCAAGGTTTTTCCAGAGGGATCGCCGAACCCGGTGACCACATTAAATACGCCGGGCGGAAACCCGGCTTCTTCAAACACCTTCGCAAATTCCAATAGCGGCGCCGAGGCATGCTCGGATGCTTTGAGCACGACCGTGTTGCCTGCCGCCAAGGCAGGACCGATTTTTACCGCGACGAGAAATAACTGCGAATTCCACGGTACCACCGCGGCTACGACGCCGAGCGGTTCACGCACCGTCATCGTCCACATATTGGGTTTGTCGATGGGCAATGTGTCGCCGTGAACCTTATCCGCCAGACCTGCATAGTAATGAAAAAAGTCCGCGATATAGCTAGCCTGCCAACGGGTTTCTTTCAGCAACTTGCCCGTATCGATGGTTTCCGTGAACCCGAGTTTCTCAGAGTGTTCGGCCAGCACATCCCCTAACCGGCGTAACATTTTTCCCCGCTCGGTGGCAGTCATCGTAGCCCATGGGCCTTCAGTAAATGCGCGGTGTGCGGCGCGTACCGCCCGGTCGACATCGTTGCCGGTTGCCTCAGGAATGATGGCCCAGGGGGTTCCGGTCGCGGGATTTATACTTTCGAACGTCTTACCGCTTTCGGAGTCGGCCCAAGTGCCGTCGATATACATTTGATAGGGTTTTAATTCCGACATTGTGGCCGACATTTTTTGGCTCCTAGGACTAGCCCTGATTTTTCATGGAGAATTCAGATTTCAGGGGAAATCGGGCTAAAGTAGTCAGTGCGATCGTCCGCCGCTGCATAGCCGTAGCTATGGATCAAAGGCGATCGTGCCGAATACGACGGCCGAATTTTCCTGAATTCGAGCAGGACAGGGCGTACAAAGACCTCGTTACCTGAAATACAAGGTAATCGTGCTAAGCACTGAGAAAATGTCCGGGTCATCGTCCGCCTTCGTGAAATACCCGGATTAGCAAAGATCCGGTCGTGGTCTGTAGGCGATGCATTCGATTTCGACTTTGATGTCCACTAAAAAATCACACACCAGCGCGGAACGCGCCGGCGGGCCATGCGGAAAATATTCGCCGTAGATGCTATTGAAACCGGGAAAGTCGTCACGGTATTTTAACCAGACCGTCGATTTCACGACATCGATCAGTTTGCACCCAGCCTCACCAAGAGTTTCACCAATCGCGTCCAGGCAGGCGCGGGTTTGCTCCTCGATGCTGCCGGTCGTTAACGGTGCACCATCTCGCATCGGTATCTGTCCGGTCAAGAAGACAAAATCGCCGGCCCGCACTGCCTTCGATAGCGACAATTGTCGGCCATTAATAGTCAACGGTCCGCCAATGATTTGTTTGTTCATGGCTGCGGGCTGTGTTACGGGTTCGAGTTGGTGACTGCTGCGAATGTGTTTATCATACTTTTACCCATTGTGCGAAGCGGTCTGTGGACGCAACGACCCGGTGGTGGCTACGGTGTGGCTCGCAAAGACCCAGGTAGCGGAACCAAAATTGGCAAACGACACTAAATATGCGTCGAACGGCACTGGCTATAATCTGACCGGTCCGTCCGGCGCCCCCGTAGTCGCGTTGGCCCACGGCGTGGGCCTGGATCGCCACATGTGGGATCTGCAAGTCGCGGCATTAGAAACCGACCCATCGCGTGTTGTGCTATGACATGTGGGATCACGGCACGTCGCCGGTCCGGCCCCGGGCGGCCAGTATTTACGATTTCAGCGACCAATTGCACGAGCTGTTGGTGCACTTTGAATTCGACCGCGTTGCGTTAGTGGGATTTTCCATCGCGGGAGTGGTGGCGCAGCGTTTCGTCGTGGATTACCCCAACGGTGTCACGCAGTAGGTTCTGATGAGCACTGTGTACCGCCGCCGCGAGGAGGAACTCGGTGGTGTGCGGAAACGCTTGCAGATGACAATCGAACAAAGCGTAGCCGCAACGGTCGAGGTCGCCATCGAACGTTGGTTTCCGGCCGAATTCGCGGCTGATCGCCCGCACGTTGTTGACGCGATACGGCAGCGGCTGCTTAGCAATGATCCTCGGGGTTACGCCGAGGCCTATCGGGTTTTCGTGTATGCCGATAACGAGATTGGAGGCGCATTGCAGTCCGTGACCTGCCCGGCGCTGGTTATTACCGGTGTCGACGATGTCGGTTCGACGCCGGTAATAGCACGACGCATGGCAGCGGATTTCGTGGATGCGAGGCTGGCGATTCTCAACGGGTTGCGGCATACGGTACCCCTCGAGGATCCGTCGCGGGTTAACGCGGTGCTTCTTGATTTTATATTACAGCGTTGAACGGCGTCGCTACGAGTTCCTCAATCGTGCCGGGGCTCTGCCTGGTTGTGGTTGTCGTAAGTCACCGAAATTCCGAGCGATGCGCTCTCCACCGAAGCGCCGCACGGCTGCGATCGGAATTTGCAGCCGCGATTGGGTATATGGTGGCACGGCCGATTATTACGTCGTTGTAAGCGCGCACGAAATGTCGTCACGCTGCCTGTTCGAGCCCGGGATCGTCGGTGTGTCGCTGGCTGATGTCGACAATTTCGTCGAGACGCCCTGTAAATAGTTCGGTCCGGTTCGGATCGAACATAGTGCCGGTGCTCGTGGCCGAAGACAATCCGGACAATACGGAGTTGCTGCAGGTCGCATTAGACGAACTTGGCTATCGCGCGGAATTTGTCGAGGACGGAGAACAAGTGTTACAGGCAACCGGTCAGGACGAATGCAGCGCCATAGTTATGGATATGCAAATGCCGGTCATGGACGGTCTCGCCGCTTCGAGAGCCATTCGTGAAAGCGAATCGACAAGCCATCGCATACCGATCATCGCCCTCACCGCTAATGCAATGGACGGTGATCGCGAAAAATGTCTGACGGGCGATTACACAAGTAAGCCGTTTACGGTCGAACAACTCTCGGCGGTGCTGGGGCGCTGGATTCGGCCTTAACCCACCAACCCAACCGCATCAACCTCCGAAGAATCGATTCGCCCGCTTGTGCATTGACTCGAACCGGTATTGGTGTCGGCGGTATTAATTACGCCGGAGGCGCGTCGAGCGAGACCCGTTCGTAAGTCGAGGTGCGGTCAACAAACCCAGTTGGTAATACGGACCGCAAGTTGGAATTGTCGCCCACAATTTCGAAACGGTGCGGCGGTTGAAACGTGCCGCGCGGCAATATCAGCGACTCAGCTTGGCGCAAGGGCCGGAGTTCTGGTAGCAGCAACCCGGGTACGAACGGAAAATCCTTACCGTTGGCGGAGTCCAGGCGACGAGCGGCGATTGGCTGTGCCTTCGGAGCCAAAATCTGCACACCGAATTCGATAGTATCCTCGTTGTCGGCTTGCAACCAACGTACAACGCCGATCAGCCAAGACACCCACGACGGGTGTTCGAGGCCCACCACGTCGCCGACACGAACGCGTATTTTTTCCTCGTCGATGGTTACCATGCGAAAACCCCCCGCGCCCTCATCGCGCGTTTCGCATTGATACAGTTTATACATTTCCTTGGCACTGTCTTCGCGGCGGAATCGCGATGTCCAGCCTGGGGCCTGTGCCAGCGAGTCATTGTCGGATTGTCTGGCCCCGAGCGGCGGTGCGAAGGGCTGCTCATCGTTGACGAAATAATAAATCGCCGGAATACCTACACAGACTCCGACATCGACCTGGGTTCGAGTACGATTGCTTTTACGGGTGACTGTGGCACCGCTCCAGGTTTGGGCCACGCGTCGCAGTAAATCGATGCGGCCAACGTCGCCACCCACGGTATCCGGGGCGTCACCGTCATCGGCGGGGGACGATTTCTCCCAATTCTTGATGGTGGCATGCAGATTCCGCAGCATGTCTACGGCGACCAGCATGCGTAGGTTTTCGGCCGGTTCTACTTTGCGAATCTTCACCAGCGGCACTGGCGGCGCATTTAACGCGAGATTGATCAAATATCGACCACCCGGGTGCGAGTACTCGAGGTCTTCGACGATTTCCACGTTTTGTTGCCACGCCGATAACGATCGGTAGATACGCATGCAGTCGCCGGGAAACAGGCCGTATGGGTGCGACGAACCGAGCAATACCGCCAACTGGAAACTTTCAGTGATGCTTAGCGTGCCGTCCGGAGTCCCGGACCCCGGTACCATGACTGAGTCGGTCGCGAGGTTGCGGCCACTCGCGTACCAATACAGCTGATTTAGCTCCCGCCAGACGCCCGAAGGGGCGGGGATATATGCTTGATACGCATTCAGCAATGCGTGTCCGAGGTGATAGATGGCCCTTTGCAGGGCGAGCAACAACTGATCGCGTTGCTTCTGGTCGTCCGTTTCCTCTGCATTTTGGTCGATGAGATCGCTGACCGCGATCTTGTAACCGTTGGCGAGTTCCGCCATGAGATTTTGGACCAATTCGGCAAGTTCCTGGCTGCCCTTGTCCAACGGCAAGGGTTTCGTGGATACCAGTTCCTGGATCATTTCCAGGGTTTCAACGGCGGGTTCGCGGTACAGCTCCAACAACCTCAGCCGTATCTCGACGCTAATGTCGAAGCGATTCTGCGAGTGCAACGACTGATACAGTTTCAACGCGGCCTGCCGGCCGTTGTCCCGGGGTAGCGAATCCAGCCACTGCTCGACCTTGGCCACGCGAAATGCCACCGGCACGCGCTGAATTTCCTGAGGCTTAGGAATCGATAAGGATAATGAACGTAACACGCTGGCAATTACTCACAATGTTTAAGCACGCCACGGTCTATGCGCGCAACCCCAATGACTCGGGCGAGGCCACCTACGGTAGGCCACATACGTATATATATATAATAATAATAGACTATCCCGGTCACTAGCCGCCGGTTTTTGTAAAGAAAAGCAAGATTTTGGCAAATCGGCACCGGTGTGCGGAAATCGTTGCGGCCGCTGCCGCTCGCTCCGGGAATTTGCTGCTAGACTACCCTTATAAGTCCGCGGGCGCGGTACTCGGTGGGCCAAGCGCTGTGTTGGGCACAATCTTCGAAGGTCACAATCGAATTGGGAGCTTCAATGTCCAAATCCGTAGGTTGCGCCGACGATTCGCAGTCTTCGATTCGCGAACTCGAACGCAAAGTCTTCGACTATTTCACCCTGTTGCAGCTCGGCAAATCGCTAATTTCGATCCACAACATGCAGGATCTGGCGCACGCCTTGGTGTCGTCCGTGTACGACGCGAGCGATGCAGAGAATGTGGCGTTGTTGATCTACGATATCGACTCCAAAGTTTATGAGTATAAGGACTCAATTGGATTCCCGAAAGGAGCGCTTGATGGGTTACGTTTTGTCGGTGAGGAAGGATTGCTGTGGCGCGTTCTGAATGGAGGCGAGCCGTTCGCGATTCGCGATTCGTTGGGACACGATCGGTTCGAAACTGCGATTAAGCGATACGAACTCGAACGGTTGGATTCGGTGCTATGGGTGCCGCTGATGCTGAAAAACAAGCTTCACGGTATTCTGACGCTGGGCGAAAAGAATGACGGCAACTCCTATGCTGACCGCGACTTAAATTTCCTCTCCCACTTGGCGACTCAGGCGGTAGTGGCGATCGACAGCGTATTGGTCGACCAGCAAAAGCAACGCACTACGGCCTCACTCGGGCTCAAGATGCAGAACCTGTCCGTGTTGTACGACGTCTCCAGGGCACTCAATTTCGCTAACGATCTGAAGAAAACGTTGCTGCTTATTCTCGACAAAGCTCGCGGCGCAGTTGATGCCCAGAAGGGTTCCATTATGCTGCTGGACGATGGCAAGGCGGAGCTTGAAATCAAAGTGGTGCGCGGCATTGACCCGGTTGTCGAACGGCAGATTAACGACGGTGAAGTCGAGTGTACCAAGATAAATGTCGGCGAGGGTATAGCCGGAAAAGTGGTCAAAACTGGCCGCTATATGGTGGTAGACGACGTAAGCACGGATTCGAATTTCAAGAAATCGGATAGATCCAACGTCGAAAACATTATTTGCATTCCATTGACCACCGCCGATGCCCATATCGGTGTCATGAATATCACGAATAAGAAATCAGGGGAGCGATTCAGCGAAAACGACATCGATCTGTTGATTGCATTGGCCGGGCAAGCGGCCATTACGATCAATAACGCCAACTTATATCATCTCGCGATCACGGACGGTTTAACCCAGCTTTTTATAAATCGATATTTTCGACAAAAACTCGAGGACGAGCTGCGCCGCTCGAAGCGATATAGTCGTAATTTGTCGTTGATTATGATGGACATTGATCATTTCAAAACATTAAATGATACCTATGGTCACCAACAAGGGGACGATATACTGGCCGCGACCGCACGGATTATGAGAAACAATGTGCGTGAGACCGACATACCGTGTCGCTACGGCGGCGAAGAATTTGCCGTGATCCTGCCGGAAACTGACGCCAAGGACGCGATCGTATTGGCCGAGCGATTGCGGAAGGGCATTGAAAATTACGATTTTTCGGGCCCTGCGGATGAAATACTCAAAGTCACGATTTCACTGGGAATAGCGAGCGTCGATAAAAATATAGTGGGCATGACCGAACTCATTGAGCTTGCCGACAAAGCGATGTATGCATCCAAAAAGGCCGGCCGGAACCGCGTGACGGTCGACGATACGACATCCGTCGCCACGAGTGTGGCAGCAGCCAAAGCCGTGCCGCGCGCTAAGCAAGCGTCATAATGGACCGCATTCGATCAACGGTTTGATCATCGAGGACTTCGTTTCGCGCGATTCGCGCCATGAGCGGCCGGTTTCCGAAAGAGCCGCGGTAGCCCAGTCGGCGAATTATTATTCAATCCTGATGAAAACAGCGCTTGAGCGCCACATAAAATGACGTAGAAAGGTGACGAGAAACAACGTCATTCCGAACATCTCTATAGTCTCTTCGATCGCTTTCGCAAAATGTTTTACGGTCACGAGGCGAATATCGAAAATTCCCACGAACCAAGAATAACCGTCCGCCATGCCCTCTATAAAATCGAGTGCAATGGCAAAGCTCAAACACGTTAGTGCCGCGACGATGCCGACGCGCTCAACCGCTGCTGACATTTCCTTCCACAGGAATACCAACATAACTCCGCCCGCCGCCGCTAGAATTGGCGCGAATATCACTTGCCAAGGGTAGCTCGGATAGAAGCTGAGCCAGTCGCTGTCCGCGGAATCACCGTTATTCAGTGTGAACTTTAGGGCAGTGCCTAAACGTTCGTGAATTTTGGCGCCGTCGTCAATCGCGATATACGTGAACAATATTGCGACGAAGAGCCAGCCAGCGCGCCTGAAGCGTGGGGCTCCCGAGTTTTTGGCTCTCGCATAGCAGGCCCAGGCAACAACGCCCACAGCCAGCGTCAATAATACCGCGAACAATGACGCGAGGCCGTCCTCGCGGGTTATATTAAAGAGCCGGCGGATGGCCCCAATCTGGCTGCCGCGATTGTAATTTACCGTAGCGTCCAACACCAACAGCGCGATTTCAATCGATACGCAGCTCAAGAACACCACAGACAATAGGCGCGACGCGGTCACCGAGAAAGTATTGGTTGCCGATACCTGCGGCGGGATCGATGGCCGATCGTTGTCAGGATTCACGGCTATTTAGACTCTGATTGCCAGCCCGTTTCCAGTAACGCGGTGGGCGGATAGAGCATACGCGAAATCCGGCGCGAACGTAACGACTGCCCCGGACGCAACGACGCGTTGTCCACCCGGGAAGTTTAGGGGATGCGCTTGCTTTCGATTGTGTCCTTAAGCCCCGGACGATAATATCGAACGACGAGAATTGGCGTAGGGTACGATGGAATCGACGTGTCATTATGACTCCAACCATTCGCGTTCAAAATTCGACAAATTGGGCGTCGAGGCGAGCGATCACATCGATTCGCCGGTGAATTCATTGGTGAGTTCCGGTACCAGAGCTGAGTAGCATTCACGCCTCGTAGTCGTCAGGTCGGACATTGGTCAGCAAGGCGCTTCGCCATGCGGGATGTCCGTCGCACGGCCCGATTGTCGTGAGCGCTGGCCGCGCTGCGGTTTCGTATTATTGCGATCGGGTTGCTTATTCACATCGACCTCGATGCCGCAGACTGTCTCTGGCAGACGTGGCGATGAGAAATTATACCGCAATCCTACACCGCAGTTGCCAAATCCCGGCCCGGTAGGGCGGAAAGAGCAAAGCGAAATCTGCCGTTATGATTTTGAGGTAGCTATACGCGTTCGGCAGCTTTCGGCTGCGTCTTTAGCCGCCCTGCGATGATTTGCGTACATTGACTGCTGCAGGCGCTCGAAGGTTACGCTGGTGCCGCGCGACGAGATTTGCGCTGATCCCGATTCATCGCCTGCTATACTAGTGAAAACGGCCGAAAAAGTGTTGTAGGAGGCTAAGGGTCGCAAATGTGTCGTGTCGGCACGGTACAGATATCGGCGTCGAGTGGACTCGACCCACGGCGCATATTCCGCGGCTGGGGTGCATCAAGCCAAATTTGTTAAACTTTGAAGCAACTGTCCGTTCGGCTTTGAGCGCGCGCGTCGTACGACCATTCTGAACGCTAGGAATTCAGGGCTTGGTTGACCGATGCCTTAAACTACGGCGACTTGATTAACGGACATTGACGAGGCGAGGTTGGTAAACGTGGATATTCAGGATCAGAAATCACAGCACCCGTTCAGGCCCTATCAAGAACGCAGGGCGAATCCGCGGCTGCACGTCATCGCGGATATCGACGTATGGTCGGTCGTTAGTGACGGTAGCGACGAACGCAAGAACATCATGGCGGGCAAGCTGCTCGATATTTCTAAGGGCGGAGGTCGTATCGAGATCGGCGACTTCGACGGTGAGAAGGGTGACCTGATCGGCATTACGCTGCCGTTGGTGGGTGACAGGATCCTATCGGTCGTGGGCGAGGTGTGCTGGATAATTGGTGTGCCGACCGGTAAGAGCCTGGGCATGCGTTTTGTGTTGCTTAGTGGACGGCAAACCAAGACCATCAATAAGGTCATCGAAATTCTGAGTTCGGTCCCTGGTGGCGGTTCGCGCAAACATGCTCGGATCGCGGCCCGTATGGCCGCAACCTACGGCAGTCCAGTCGAGCTCAAGGTGATCCTCGAAAACATTTCAAAAGGCGGTATGGCGACGACGATCCCGGCCACCGATGCGAAGGATGTGCCTGAACTCAACGAAATCGTTAATTTTGCGATTCAAACCGGGATACCCGGCGACGATCCACTGATGATGTCGGCGCGAGTCGTACGGCGTGGGGCAATCAAAATCGAGCAAAGTGACTTCATTCGGTTGCATCTGAAATTCCAAAAACTGGACGCCAAAATGCGCTCTCGTGTCGATCAACTGTTGAAATCATTAGTGAGTTCCGGTGCCAGAGCTGAGTAGCATTCACGCCTCGTAGTCGTCAGGTCGGACATTGGTCAGCAAGGCGCTTCGCCATGCGGGATGTCCGTCGCACGGCCCGTTTGTCGTGAGCGCTGACCGCGCTAGCTGCGCTGCCGTTTAAGCCGTGCTCGGAGTCGTTACTCATATGGTATTGCATGTCGCCGTACCGGCCGCGGTGGCCCGCATCGGTTACCCGCAGCGCTGGCATCGCGCATGGCTAGTGATGCTCGCAGCGATGGCAATCGATCTCGATCACCTGCTGGCCGATCCGATATTCGACCCGAACCGATGTGGCATCGGGTTCCATCCTCTGCATTCCTATTTGGCCATCGCGGTATATATCGCCATGCTGGCCGCGCCGCGTTTTCGTATTATTGCGATCGGGTTGCTTATTCACATCGGCCTCGATGCCGCAGACTGTCTCTGGTAGACGTGGCGATGAGTATTCGCCCCCAACCGTAATTCCGCTTTCACCATACCCGTTGTCGTAGCGTGATGAAAACGTGATAGATTGATGACACATTTACGATAACTTCGGGTCCGGATGGCGGTCGATTAGAACTCCTTATAGCTACATTTTCACCAAGGGAGTTCGAAGATGCGCAAATTTCAATCGTTGTACTATCGGCCACTTCAATATTGATGGCTACTCCAGCGCTGGCGCAGGATGGCTCGGTAAAAATCACCAATTTGACCAACGCCATCTATTTCACACCGTTGCTCCGCGCGGCACACGACCAAAGCCTGGATTTATTCGAAGTCAGGGATGCGGCGTCGCCCGAATTGCAAGCTATAGCTGAAGGTGGAGATACAACCGCATTGGAAATGCTTGCGACTATTGTGGCGAATCCAGCGGAGGGACTGTTGGCGCCGGGTGCTTCCGCCGCGGCAGAGCTAGAAATAGGCGGCACCGAGCTATTATCGATCGTTGCGATGACGTTGCCCACCAATGATGGTTTTGTCGGACTCGATTCGTACCCGATGCAAGTCAATGAATTGAATAACGGTGCCGTTACCCTTTGTCTTTACGGCTACCATGCCGGCAGCGAAGCCAACGACGAAATTGTAAACGGTGGCGGTGCGCCGGGGGTGCCCCGAATCCCAGCGGACCCAGTTGGTTTGAACGGTACCCTTAGCTCGGGCGCAGCCGGGGCCGACATCACTAACCATGTGCATATTCATCGCGGTAATATCGGTGACGATGAATTGGTGTGCGGCAAAAGCGACCTAGACCGTAGTGTCCATCGTTGGATACATCCGCCGGCGTGAGTGGCCGTATCCCGCAACAACTAGCGCGGATACTTTTCGGAGAACCAATAACCCGGCCAGTCCGTTCCGGCCGGGTTCATTTCTGTTATCGTAATGTGGATAGAAACCCGGCAAGATCCGCCGTTGTGATTCAATGAACTGTTCGAGTCGGTTTGACCATAATGAGTTACCACGAGTGCGAATGGAAACGGTGAATGCGAAGGCGCGCCGGGCGTTAGTAATCGAAGACGACCCCGATATCGGTCGGTTGGTCTGCCTGCACCTGGGTGATCTGCATATCGAATCAGATCTGGCCGATACCGGCCCGGCCGGAGTGGCGTTGTTTGAGCGCGGTGATTATGACTTGGTTATCCTCGATCTAATGCTGCCGGGTATCGATGGCTTGCAGTTATGCCGGCAAATTCGCCAGCACTCTGAACTCGTGCCGATTCTGATGCTCACTGCGAAATCCGCTGAATTAGATCGTGTGCTAGGGCTTGAGATTGGCGCCGACGACTACATGACGAAGCCGTTCAGCGTCGCCGAATTGTTGGCACGGGTCAAAGCTCTATTGCGGCGTGTCGATGCCGTGGCGCACCACGCAACGGATGCCGACGATACCGGTCGACTGCAACTCGGTGATTTGCTCATCGACCTTGAGAGGCGACAAGTGTCGGTGGCAGACAAAGAGATCGAGCTGACCCGAAAGGAATTCGATTTACTTCGACACTTTGCACGCTGGCCCGGCCGGGTTTACACGCGATCGCAGTTATTAAGTGAGGTATGGGGCTATGGCCATGAGGGCTATCAGCACACCGTCAATTCCCACATCAACCGGCTACGTGCGAAGATCGAACACGACCCGGCGCGACCCGAACTCATTCTGACGGTATGGGGTGTCGGCTATAAGCTCGCCGAAACTCTGGAGTAATCGATGCCCAAGACCCTCTATGCCCGCTTGTCGGTGGTGCTGGCATTGTTGTTTGTGGCGGTCGGATTAATTTACGCACTGGCCAGCGACTCGCTAATGCGCCGGCATTTGGATGCCGTGAGCCAGACTTTTAATCGCAACCTCGCCCGTACCTTGGTGGATGACCGTAATTTGGTGCGTGAAGGTCGTATCAACATGGTGGCATTGGAGCGTACGTTTGAAGATTACATGGAAATCAATCCGAGCATCGAAATTTATTTGTTGGATGTGAAGGGTAAAATCCTTTCGTTCTCCGCCGATCCCGGGAAAGTGATCCGTAGCAGCGTATCGCTTGCGCCAATACATGAATTTCTTGCCGCCGACGGCATGTATCCATTATTGGGTGATGACCCGCGCAATATTGAACGCAAGAAGGCGTTTTCAGTCACCGCTGTGCCGTCGGTAAATAATGTGCAGGGCTATTTGTATGTGGTATTGCGCGGTGAAGCGTTCGATAGTGTCGATCGCGCGTTGCAGGACAGCTATTTCTTGCGGCTTAGCGCCTACACTGTCATAGTGAGTCTGGTGGTAGGGCTGATCGCCGGGTTATTAATATTTTGGTTAATGACAAGGCGACTGCGGCGCTTGTCGGGAATGCTAGAGCGATTCCGCGGCAGCAACTTTACGCATGACATCCTCGATGTGCCGAATACCGCTCGGCATCAGGACGAATTAGATGAGCTGCATCATACCTGTGCCCTGATGTCGCATCGCATCGTTGAGCAAATCCGAAAATTGAAGCTTATGGATGGTGATCGGCGCGAGCTAGTGGCGAATGTATCGCACGATCTGCGCACGCCACTGGCGTCTATCAACGGCTATTTAGAAACTCTCAAAATCAAGGATGCGGACCTCAGTGTTACGGTGCGCAATGAGTATTTGGATGCGGCATTGCGTTCGGGCCACCGCATGGCAAAACTCGTCGACGATTTATTCGAGCTCGCCAAATTAGAAGCGGTGGAAACGCGGCCGCACATCGAGCCGTTTGCGTTACGTGATCTGATTCAGGACGTAATCCAAAAATTTCGCTTGCGCGCCGATAATGGGAAAATACAACTTAGTGCGGACATGCCGACAGATATTCCGTTGGTGCTCGGGGATATCGGATTAATAGAGCGCGTACTGGAGAATCTAATTGCTAACGCCTTGGATCATGCCGGATCGACGGTCGATATCAACGTCAATCGGGTTGGCAATAGTTTGATGGTGGCGGTTTGCGACGATGGCGTCGGGATCGCCGACTCGGACCGAGGGCGGTTGTTCGAGCGTTTCTATCGGGGAAATAACGCGCATCGCGGCGATTCCCACACGGGCCTTGGACTAGCTATCACCAAGCAGATTCTCGCGCTCCACGGAGCCCAAATAGAGGTGCAAAGCGATAGTGGGCACGGTGCCCGGTTCTTCTTTTCGTTACCGGTCTGGAATTCACAATCGCCTCCGGGCTAAGTGTAAATTAGCGCTTTCGTTTGCGCCGGCGCTTGGCGCCGCGTTTGGGAGGCGTGGGCTGTTGGCGTTGTCGTTGTTTTTGCCGCGTGCGGGCGCGATAGCTCCAGGCAACGACCGCAATCGCAACCACCGCCACAGCAATCCAGATCAAGAAGCGCCAATGATCCAGGCCGCGTGTGATACGGGTTTCGGAAAACGTCCCGCCGACAAAATTTGCATTAATGTATCCGCGACGTTGTCGTGTTTCCCGGGTCGAGTGCAATCTGGACGTCGGCGCTGTGTGCTCCGGCCGAGACCGCGATGCGTTTTCCGAGGTCCGCATTGTGAACATGTAAGCGCAGGCTGTAGTGGCCTGACTTATCGGTTGTGCCGCGTGTCGAACGGTCATCGCCAAGGCGAATCACCACGGGCACGCCCGCCAGTGGGTTTTGATCCACTCCCAATACGTAACCTTCTACCGTGTAGCGGTGATCCGCTTCGTGTTCGGCGCCGACTGGACCAGTGGCAAGGATGACTGCGACGAGCACGATTAGGACAGAAATGCGCATTGGTTACGAATTGATTATCTCAGAGTGGGTCGACTAATCTATCATTGGGGCGGGGCGCGATGCCACAATATGTAATCCCGAAGAGAAAGTCTTAATCGATGTCGGTATTGGTCGTCAATGGTGGTAGCTCATCGCTGCGGATTCAGTTGTTGGAAGTGAATTCGGAGCGGCGGCTCGCACGCGGTATGGTAGAACGGATCGGCGCGGTGTCATCGATCGCGTCGCTGCAGATAGGCGAGAACGCGGCGGAACGCCATGGGGTCAAAACAGCGGACCATACCGACGCGCTGCGTTTCTTGCTAAATTGTATCACCGACGCGGCGCCGGGTGACGTCGACGCAATACAGGTAGTCGGACATCGTGTTGTGCACGGTGGCGAACATTTCAGCGACTCGGTGTTAATCGACGATGCGGTAATTGCGTCAATTCGCGACGCATTCGATTTGGCGCCACTGCATAACCCGGCAAACCTCGCCGGGATTCTCGCCGCTAAGCACTTGTTGGCAGCGGTCCCCCATGTCGCCGTGTTCGATACCGCGTTTCACCAAACTCTGCCGAAATCGGCTTTCCTATACGGTATTCCGTATCGGTTATACCGGCGTCATAAGATTCGGCGTTATGGATTCCATGGCACGAGCCACCGTTATGTCAGTCAGCGCCTCTACCGGGTGGCTCAGATTGCGGCGAATGCATCGCGCGTAATTACCTGCCACCTGGGTAACGGCTGCTCGATGGCGGCGATCCGTGACGGAATCTCAGTCGATACCACGATGGGATTGACGCCGCTGTCGGGATTGATAATGGGAACTCGAAGTGGAGATGTCGATCCATCGGTCGTATTCTACCTAATGGAAAAGGAAGAAATGGGTTTGGCCGAGATCCATGCTTTGTTGAATCGACAAAGTGGATTGCTCGGATTGAGTGAATACGAATCGGATATGCGCATCGTCTGCGAACAAGCGGCGCTCGGAGACGAACGCTGCCGGGATGCGATCGACGTGTTTTGTTATCGCGTACGCGGCACGATCGGCCAATACATGGCCACGTTAAATGGCTGCGATGCCATCGTGTTTACCGGCGGCATCGGTGAACACGCCGCATCGATTCGAGCGCTGATATGTGCCGATCTTGATGAGCTTGGCGTTGACCTAGATTCCGTTCGTAACGAGCATCAAGCGGGAGGCGAGCGATTGATATCGACAGACAACGCTGGAGTGGCAGTATGGGTGATACCTACGGATGAGGAGTTACTGATTGCCCAGGATGCAATACGGCTGGCGGGTGTTTGACTGAAATCGGGGTCGACTGAATTTATCTACAGTGGAGTAAATCTTAATGGTGGTACGTTGGTATTGGTCAATAGCGATAGGGTGCTCGATGCTGGGTACTGGATGTACGTGGGTGCAACCGACGCCACAGTCGGATTCGGTTCGCATCGTTAGTTTTGAAAAGGCGAACGGTTGTCAAAAACTTGGACGAATCGGCGCGAGTGTGAAAGCCTCAGTCGGTGTAATTCAACGTAGTGCGGAGAAAGTTGCCGGCGAACTGGATATTTTGGCTCGCAACGAGGCCGCTGAAATGGGTGCCGACACGATTGTGCGTGATGGCGCGGTTAATAATGGGGAACGTACATTCTCGGCCTATCGCTGCTTCTAGTCGGAAGTTTTCCTGGATCCAAACGGCTCGCGTAAGGGGTTAGAGGCAAAGCCGAAAACCGCCGATTGATTGTATCGGAACGGGGTGGTTTGTGCGGCGGTCCCGTACCTTGAAGCTGCCGCCGATCGACTCCATTCGCGAAAAGATTCGAGGTTCATCCTCTGCATTTGTGATATATCCGGGTTTTACCGGCGCGCTTGATCGCGGGCGGCTTTGACACCCACATAAGTCGCGACGCAGTACGGTACCATAGAGTTCAGTGCGGCCTTGATCCAATCCCTGGCTAGCATGGTGCCGTCCAGCAGGCGATCACCAAAGTTAACCACTACTAAGATCGTTCCCACTACCACTGCAATTTTTATCGATCGCGTGTAGATCGGTCGGTACACCACATACCGCCACCAGCTCCCAGTAGCGGGTGTCGTCATCGGCTACCCGGGGAGCCGATTTCTGAACTGGTTCGATCGGTCATCGCTGTCGGCGTTTACTGTCGTTGTTAAAATTCGCCCGGCATATTCTCGGAGATTCATGTTGCTGAGCGTCATCGCGATTTCTCAAGCTCCAGCTTTGCAGGTACCATAGCAGTAAGCTTAAGAATTAAGGACCCATTATGAGTAGTGTGGCCGAATCCACCGCAGTCGGACCGTCCGCCTGGCAGACGATGCAATGTGAGTTGTTGGTGCGCCCAAATCGGCGAGCCGCGATCGGCCTGATCGCCCTCGCCAATGATTCATCCATCGAGCCCGATATATGGCGCTTCCTACCCGCAGGCGAGGCCGCAATGTATACCAATCGCGTACCGATGGCTAATGTGGTTACCGTGGAAACACTGCAAGCCATGGAGGCAAAACTGACGGAATCGGTTGCCGGGCTGATGCCGGACGATGAGCTAGACGTTATTGCGTACGGATGCACGTCTGGGACCATGGCGATCGGCGCGGATCGTATCGCCGCGCGTATCCACGAGGCGAAGCCAGGCATCGCCGTTACCGATCCGATTTCCGCCAGCCTGAAAGGATTGCGTCATCTCGGCTGTAAACGAATCGCATTGCTCACGCCGTATACGGATTCAGTTAACGACATCGTCGTTGGATATATAGAAGCACGCGGTTTTGACATCGCGGCAAAAGGCAGTTTCAAGCAGCCGGGCGATCCGCAAATATGCCGGATTTCGCCGCAAGCAATTTATGCGGCTGGGCAGCAACTTGGTAGTGCTGGTGTCGATGCATTATTTATCTCTTGTACGGGACTGCGGGTCGCGGAGATTCTTCAACCGCTGGAGGATGAGCTCGGCGAACCGGTTGTCGCCAGCAATCAGGCATTGGCCTGGGACGCGTTGCGACTCGCCGGCTACGGCGAACCGGTGACCGGTTATGGACGGTTACTGCGTATATAGTCGAGATAACCAAAAAGGGCGATCTTCAGGGACTGCTATGTGCCCGGAAAGCTGATGGCGAGTTGCGGATCGTTGCCGGCGCAAACGCTTCGTTCTAAGCTTAACAACGCCGATTTGGTCGGTAATCCACCGCCAAAGCCGGTCAACTTGCCATCGCTGCCGATGACCCGATGGCACGGAATGACAATCGGTAACGGGTTGCGTCCATTGGCCGCGCCGACGGCACGCGATGCCTTTGGGTGCCCAATGCGGCGCGCCAATTCGCCGTAGGATGTTGTTTTTCCATACGGAATTTTTGTTAGTGCATCCCAAACGCTCATTTGAAATACTGTGCCATCGGGTGCAAGCGATAAGTCGAATTCGGTGAGATTTCCCGCGAAATACGCGCGCAGCTGATCCCGCACATCACTAAACGCACGTTGATCACGGCGCCAATCCGAATCGGGGCGGCGCGTCTTCGTCTCAGTCGGAAAACTGATCAGTCGTAGCCCGGCGTCGTCGCCCGCAACGAGCAAAATTCCAATCGGCGTGTCGATATGGGTGTAGCGCATTGGCGATTTCGCTGTTATTAGAAGCGTGAATCCCAGTTACCCGGTAGAACGTCGAAATTTAGAAAATACATCGAGTTCCCATGGTCGGATCGCCATTACCACCGTCGTACCGAAACGCGATGCCGGGTCGAGTTTGCGATCCTCTTCCATCATGACTTCAAACTCCGAGGCGAGTCGAGACATGCGTTGTTGGATCGTTCGGTTCGACCCGGTCGATAACATGCCATTTAGCACCAGCCGTAGTTCATGGGCGCCTGAGAACGACGAGCGGAAAAACTTTTCTTGTACTTGATTTTCGAAGAAACGTTGGATCGGACCATTCTTGCGCCACGTAAAACTACGCGATATTCGCAATTTAACGCGGTTGTTCGGCAACAGATCAATTATTTTCAGGCGATCCAAACGAGCCAGCAGCCTGACGCCTTCCGTTTCGTCAATACAATAGTCGCGAGTGATTTGCCCGTAACTCCAGTCGCTAAATAATAAAAATGCTACCAGCAACAGTTTAAGGTCGCCGACAAGCTGTTGTTCTTGTTCGACGGACAATTGTTCCGGAAGCCACTCGGCGGAGCGCACCGCTTCGAATAGATCGGTTAATTCCAGATTCATGAGTTGACAGATCCGTTCCAGGCGTGACAAGTTAAAATTCTTGTCGGTAAACAGACGTTTTACGGATGATTCCGATAACCCCAGTGCATCGCCTACATCGGCGTAGGTAACGCCGTGTTGCTTAAGCGTAGCCTTGAGCGTGGTGACGATGGCGGCGGTTTGCGACATATATTCTATGACCTCCAGAACTTCACGTTATCGGCTCGCTGCATTCCCCGTCAAGCAACATCCGGATGACGCACAACGGCTATGATCACCTTGCTGCGAGCGGCCAGTCGAGCTGGTAACCAATTGCCCAGTGTGACCGTGCGTGCTCTTGGTAGGTGCGATCTGCCTGCGAAAATATAAATAACTGATTATAAAAAACAAAATGGAGATTTTCCGTTATCGAAATCGTGATCGCGGAAGCGCCATCTGCGAATGTTTTAACTATTGTTAATTGTGTTGACCGAGTGGCCGAACTCTAGCAATCGCTTCGCTGTCGTCTATACTTCATGTCGATTCCAGTGATAACAATGGTGTCGGCGCCGCCCGCAGCCGGCCGGCAAGGACAGATGTAATGGCAAAACAACCGCCAGGTCGAATTAAGGCGTCCCTTATACATTTTCTGATCAGTTTCTTGATCGTCGGCAGTTTTCTGCTCTTGGTCTTCTTGGTCTGGTACCCCGATCCTTACTTCAAGGTCCACGGTAAATGGAGTGTCGTACGCATGTTAATCATCGTCGACCTGATTGTCGGACCAGGAATTACTCTGATTGTTTTTAAGTACGGCAAGCCCGGCTTGAAATTCGATTTAACAATGATTGCGGCGGTACAACTTATTGCGTTGACGTACGGCATTTCAGTCATCTATGAAGGACGTCCGTCGTACCTTGTGTATACCGTTGACCGATTTGAGGTCGTGTCCGCTACGGAAATCGATACCAGTAAGATTGCGTACGAGGAATTGAGGCAGCCGCCAACAGCGGGGCTGGCGCTTGCCGTCGCGCAATTCCCGAAGGACCCGAAGATCCGCGAGCAGATTATGTTTGATGCCCTTCTTCGGGGTCTTCCGGATATCGATCGGCGGCCCGAACTATATCATCCGTATAAGGGTGATCGTGAATCGATGTCTAAGTCTGCCAGTGACATACGTAAACTCGCCGAAGCGCCGGGAAACGATCCCCTGGAAATCGATGAATTTCTGGGTAAGCATGGTGGTGAAATCGAAGACTACGCGTTCTATCCGTTGGTGGGCCGGTATGGAAAAATGCTCATGGCGGTCGACCGCGCAACGATGATGCCGGTTGGTGGGGTTGATCTGGATCCCTGGCCTAAGGCCGGGCAATTAAAACCCAATTCCTCCTAGGAACGCGTCGAGGAATCGTTGTCCTTTCGGCAGTTCGACACGGCGATGATCACTATATTTTCGCGTCAGCGCCACCCATCTTCTGCAGCGCGCCGAGCAGTATCCCCGGCCGGTCGGTAAAAATCCATTCGGCGCCGCGTGCAATCTCGCGCCGCAGTACATTGCTTGATGCGATGAAACCGGTACCGTGACCGATTCCTTGTTGCCGTAGGGCGTCGCGCATCGACGCACGCAACAATACGTAGTGTCCGGCCACGCCGCCGTATCCGCGTCGCAATGCGAGGCTGCAAATGGTCGTTGTATTGAGTTCTGCTACGGGCATCAGTGCCGTGGACGGAAACATGTGAAGGTAATCCAACACCTGAGGCTCCAGCGCAAGCAAATGAAAATCGTTCCCGGGTTCCAATTGGCTCAGTAATGTTTTTAGTGTGTGGGCGTGGCGCGGCTGGAAGGTGGCCGACTTAATCTCGATCATCAGGTGCAGTTTCCCCCGGTAACGATCCAGAGTACTTTCCAATGTTGGTATTTCGCTTGACCGTTGCGCGAGCTGACGCGCACTAGTTTCTGCTAAGCGAATGTCCGAGCGCCCGAATACCCGGACGGCATCCGCATCGTGCAGCACAACCGGGGTGCCGTCCGCGGTCCACTGCACGTCGAACTCGATGCCCCAAATTCCCGTGTCAAGGCACGCGTCGAATGCCGCAAAGGTGTTTTCGGTTCGGTCACTACTATGAAAACCACGGTGTGCAACGAGCCGACAGCGCTCAATTAGCTCAGGCGCTGGTCGACGCGCGGGAATCGCACCAAATATCAGATCGACCGCTCGCTGTGCGGCCCATCGGCTCTTCACCGTCGGCCACCGTCCCACATACGGCACCGAAGCGGGTGTAAGGGAAACGCAATCATTCAGAGGCTATGCGTTAAGTTGTGGCAATGCATCGAATGCAATGGAATCGGCTCGGTAATTGAGGTGGTGGATTGCGGTGTATCTATATTCGTTACGGTCGAGGGCCTATTCATGGCGGGGATCGCGGAGGCCAATCGCCATAGGAATTATGCCACGAAGCCCGTCGGTCGGTGCCTGTAATGCGGTTGTCGGTGGCTGAGCGCGCAATTCGCTTTGTGTATTCACTATTCAGGTTCGATTCATTTCGGGTTCAGGGTTAGTTCAGAGCGCTCCGGACATACTACGCTGGTCAATGAAATCTGACGCAAAATTTAACCAGTCGGGAGATTATTAGAATGAAACAGTTCGCAATAGGAATCGCGGTGTTATCGATGGTCAGCGGACCGGTTGTGGCCGACCATTCGACGTTCGGTCAATACGTGAGCGACAAGCTTACCAAAGAGAATGTCGGCCGCGCCGTAGGCGCTGGTGTTGGCGCGTTGATCGGATCCAGAATCGGCGACGGGCGCGGCCAACTTGCCGCCGTCGCGGCCGGTACATTGGCGGGTTACTGGATCGGTGGCAACGTCGGGCGGCGCTTGAATCAATCGGATAGGCGCGGCATCCAGTCCACGACCGAGACGGCGCTTCGGAGCGGCCGAAGTCAAAGCTGGCGTAATCCGGATACGGGAGTCGTGACCCGCGTGTCGGTGCAGGACCGCTATACGAAACCTCGATACGGCGGTCAGAAAGGGTTGCGCGCGCCGCTGCGGCAAGCGCCTCCGATAGAAGTGATCAATGACTACTACACGGCTCAAACCAGCAGCAATGTGCGCGGTGGACCCGGAACCGATTTCGCGATTGTCGGTAAGCTCGGCCAAGGCGAGCCCGCCCCGGTAGTGGGTAAAGTTGTTGGCAAGCCCTGGTATATGGTGGCTGAAGGCGGGGTCGGTTACGGTTTTGTCTATGCGCCATTGATGGTGCGGTCCAACCGTGACACGGTGGTTGATAACGCATTACGCACCGATGCAGCGCAACGTGTCGCTCGTGCGCCGGAACCGTTGCAACGCAATTGCTCGCGATTGACCCAGGAAATTATTCTCCCCGATGGCACACGCGAACAGAAGAATATCCATGCCTGCCAGCGGGCCAACGGGACCTGGGAGGCCGCGTAATGAAATCGTCAATTATCGGATTGTCGTTGGTACTATCGTCGGCGCTGGCTGGACCGGCGTTGGCAGAGCGCATTATCGTCGAGGGACTTGATTATCAGGTCACACTCGAACAAGAGCCGTTGTGTGGAGAGCCCGCAAGGATTCGTATCGCGGCCCAACAGCCGGACTTATTTAACGGTGATTCCGCCGAACTCCAGCGAATCGTCGACGCTGTGCATGCCGTGCTGGGATTCGAGTGTCGGAATTTAACGGAGCTTCGGATCCGCGGCTCATTGGCGGGATTGAATGACGTGTTGTTCGAGGGGACGGCGGGTTATGAATCGGATTGGATCGTGCTGCCGAAGCACTCGCTCGTCGGCAACGCGAGCCTCGACGAGGGCATTCCTGCCATACCTACGGCAGACTTCGAGCAAGACCGCGAGACCGATTTTGCAGTGCTTGGGTTGCAGATCGGAATGACTGCGGACGAGGCCTTGGAACAGGTGAATAAGGAATTTTCGAAGCCGGCACGATACGACCGTCGGCGCCGCTTATTAACGGCGGGTGAAGGCGCTTGCCGGTCGGGTCGCGACTGGGCGCAACGTCGTCTCAGGCCCGAACCGGGATCGCGTTGCCTGACCGCGTGGTTCACGGATGCGGAAGTGCCGCAGGTATCGGAAATCTGGATGGCGCAAGTCGCGGCTGAAGGGCAAAGTGCTAACGCCGGTGAAGCGTTAGCCAACCGTTACGGTGAACCGGCGGTGCTGGAGAAAGTGCGGTCCGAATCCACAACCAACCCGGCCGCGCGCTTGGCGTGGGGTGCGCCGCTTGATGCGGAGCGCGATACCAATGGTGAGCGCGAGTTGGAAGCGCAGGTAGAAGCCGCTGGCGAAGCTACGATCGTCACGCTCCGATTATCCGCACCCGCGCCGTTGGAGACGACGCAAGAGGCATCGGCCGAGCCGATCTTTCGATTCTAAGGGCGGACGGCATACGCCGGCCGATATCGAGTATAAGCGGC
Organism: Gammaproteobacteria bacterium; assembly: GCA_029862885.1. Taxonomy (GTDB): domain Bacteria; phylum Pseudomonadota; class Gammaproteobacteria; order Arenicellales; family JAOTWM01; genus JAOTWM01. Next base: position 906 of record JAOTWM010000017.1, on the reverse strand, counting down.
CCATTTATCAGAATGGGTCGCTTATATTCACCAACGCCTTCCGAAGTCGCGATGACAGGGCGACGAACCGAATCCTGCCCTGAAATATTCGGACTATATGTCCAGAAATGCGGCGTCTTCACGCAGTTCGATTATGCTCGGGCCGCGTCGCGAAAATGCCCGTTGCAGGGCGGTGCCGAGTGCTTCGGCACTGTCCGGTCGACACGCCGCGCAGCCGAAAGCCTCGGCCAATCGCGGCAGATCCGGTGCGGTCAAATCGACGCCCTGTGGCACGATTTGGTGGTCACGCATGTAATCGCGAATTTCTGCATAGCCCTGGTTGTGCCATACCAACACGGCGATGGCTAGCTCGAGTTGCACCGCGCTGGCGAGTTCCGCCACCGTAAACATGAGCCCGCCATCGCCCATCACCGCCAGCACCGGGTCGTTAGGCGATGCGAGCTGGGCTCCGATGGCGGCGGGCAATGCATAACCCAGTGTGCCGTAGCCGGTCGTTGAACAATGCCAGGTCCGCGGCCGGTGCGCGCCGAAGCAGTGATTGCCGCTGTATACCAATTGGGTCGAATCGGCCGTGATGATGGCGTTATCCGGCAGGTGGGTGCCGATTATGTCCCACACCCGCGCGTGTTTGGCGGTGCCTGCGCGCCAATGTGCCGGGATCGCATTGCGCAGTTGGGCAACGCGCGCGGTGTTTGTAGCCGTTATCGCGCTGACATGGGACTCGAGTTCGTTATTCAAGGCGTGCAGCGCGAGCGTCGCATCGGCCACCAGCGATACTGCGGGCTCCACGTTACGGGTCAGTTGTCGGGGATCGATATCGATTCTTAGCACAGTGCCGCCAAACCGTAACGGCTCATTCTCCCGCCACCAATCCGTTTCCGAAAACTCCGTGCCCACGGCTAATAC
>JAOTWM010000268.1 GCA_029862885.1 Gammaproteobacteria bacterium | reverse complement strand
TTAGTAAGCCGCACTGTGTACTGTATTATTGAATTTACGCGAAATGTGCCCGTGCTCTTGCACATTCTGCTTATCCACGGGGTTATCATCACCACATTGCCTCCAACCAAACAAGCGATCCCGCTTGCTGACAGCTTCTTTATTTCTAACCGGGGATTTTTTGTTCCGTCTCCGATATTTGAAGATGGGTTCTGGTTAGTAGCAGTCGCTTTTATCGTCGCCATCGTATTCATTATCTTTTTTCGTCGCTGGGCCAAGAAAGTCCAAAACCTGACCGGTAAGATCTATCCGGTATTCTTGATCTCCATGGGCGCGCTTTTTGGCCTAACCGGATTGGCGTTCTTGGTGATGGGTATGCCGTTGTCTTGGGACATACCGGAACTGAAGGGATTTAACTACCAGGGCGGCATGGCGTTAAGACCTGAGTTCCTGGCGCTGTGGATAGCGTTATCGTATTACACCGCATCGTTTATCGCTGAGATCGTACGCGGGGGTATAATTGCGATCAGCCATGGGCAGACCGAAGCCGCAAGTGCATTGGGTTTAAGAACAAACCGGGTTTTGCAGCTGGTCGTCATCCCCCAGGCACTGCGGGTGATCATACCGCCACTGACCAGTCAATATTTGAATATCACCAAGAATTCGTCGCTCGCCATTGCAATCGGGTATATGGATATAGTCGCCACTATCGGTGGGATCTCTTTGATGCAGACCGGCAAAGAGATGGAGACCATGGTTATTGTGCTGGGGTGCTACCTCGTATTGTCATTGGCGATCTCCGCGGCAATGAATGTCGTTAACCGCAGAGTGGCCCTTGTGACCCGTTGAGCGGAGCAAACTCATGAACGAAGCAGCCAATCCGCAAAAAGAATATACCCCGGGTACCCACCCCGACCTCCCGGCACCGTTCGCGACGAGAGGACCCGTGGCATGGATGCGCGACAATTTATTCTCGTCGCCGTTGAATATAATACTTACGGTTGTTGTGGCGTGGTTGTTGTACTCAATCATCCCGCCTATAGTGAACTGGGTATTTATAGAATCGGTGTGGACCGCGGACTCACGCGTCGAGTGTTGGGCCCAGATGAAGGAAGCGGAAGGCGCAGCCTGTTGGGCCTTCATTAACTCTCGACTTAACCTTTTTATCTATGGCTTCTATCCAGAGGCTGAACGCTGGCGTGTAAATGTCTCATTTATACTGTTGGTTATGTTTCTTATCCCTATTTTGTGGGACAAGGCACCCTATCGCAAATACTGGCTTATGTACTGTGTCGCGTTCCCATTCATCGCTGCATGGCTATTGGTCGGCGGGTTCGGTCTAACCAAGGTTCCGACCGATGAAATTGGCGGGATCACACTTACCCTTATCATCGGCGTCACCGGCATCTTTTTCTCATTACCCATTGGTGTCGCATTGGCACTAGGGCGAATCTCAAATATGCCCGCCGTTAGCATGTTGTGCGTGGTGTTCATTGAGTTTATTCGTGGCGTACCGCTCATCGCGCTATTATTTGTAGCCTCCACCATGTTGAACTACTTTCTGCCGCCCGGCACCTCGTTTGATTTGTTGATGCGGGTTTTGATCATGGTGATGTTATTTTCCGCAGCCTATATCGCGGAAGTGGTGCGCGGCGGACTACAGGCCGTACCTCGCGGTCAGCATGAAGCGGCGGATGCAATGGGGTTGACTTACTGGCAGTCGAGTCGACTGATTGTTTTGCCCCAAGCATTAAAGATCTCAATTCCGGGTATTGTCAACACCTTCATCGGTCTATTTAAAGATACCACCCTGGTGCTCATTATCGGTATGTTGGATCCACTCGGCATCGGCCGTGCCGCATTGTCAGACGCCAGCTGGTCCGGCCTCGCTCGTGAGGTATATCTTTTCATTGCGATATTTTTCTTTCTATGTTGTTTCGGTATGTCAAGGTACTCACTGTACCTGGAGAAAAAGCTTCATACCGGTCACTAGTACCAGGGCTCAAAACTATGTCAAGCACAGAACAATCAAGTCAAGCGGCGAAATCGTCCGACCCCGTCATCGTCATCAAGAATATGCACAAGTGGTATGGTGAGTTCCACGTACTGAAAAACGTCAATTTAGAAGTTCAACGTGGTGAACGGATCGTAATCTGTGGTCCTTCCGGTTCCGGGAAATCGACTCTCATTCGCTGCATCAATCGTCTCGAGGTACATCAGCAGGGCCACATCAGTGTTGATGGAACCGAATTGACCGGCGATCTAAAAAACATAGAAAAAATCCGCTCGGAAGTGGGCATGGTGTTCCAGCATTTTAATCTGTTCCCGCATCTCACGGTAATGGAAAACCTCACCCTCGGCCCGATCTGGGTTCGCAAGACGCCAAAAGCCGAAGCGGAAGAAACGGCCATGGAGTATCTTAAGCGAGTCAAGATACCGGAACAGGCGGAAAAGTTTCCAGGCCAACTTTCCGGTGGACAACAACAACGTGTCGCCATCGCGCGTTCTCTCTGTATGAATCCTGGAATTATGCTATTCGATGAACCCACCTCCGCCCTCGATCCGGAAATGATCAAGGAAGTGCTTGACGTCATGATTGAACTGGCGGAAAGCGGCATGACTATGCTTTGCGTTACTCACGAAATGGGCTTTGCCACGGCGGTGGCGCATCGGGTTATTTTTATGGATTTCGGCGAAATTATCGAAGAAAACGAACCGCACGAATTCTTCAACAATCCGCAAAACGATCGTACCAAACTATTTTTGAGCCAGATACTCTAGCGCTAATCGACCATGCTAGCGGTGGACTACCAACGAGTTCACCACCAGCATATCCATAGCGGTGCGCTGAAAGCACGCCACCGCATCGTGGGCGGTTTCGACGATCGGTTCGTTCTCATTGAATGAGGTGTTCACGAGGATCGGCACGCCCGTGACTCCACCCATCCACTGCAGCAACGCCCAAAATCGTGGGTCCAGTTCGCGCTCCACCAACTGCACGCGTGCACTGCCATCGGCGTGCACGACCCCGGGAATTTGATGGCGACACGGCTCGCGTACCGTGACGACTTTTTCCATATAGGGAGCCCGATCGTTGGGTTCATCGACGATGAACCATTGGGCGGCGTCCTCAATACATATCGACGGCGCAAACGGGCGAAACGACTCACGCTGCTTGATTTTTCCGTTTAGTATCGCCTTTATATCCGCGCGCCGTGGATCCGCGAGAATGCTACGGTGGCCGAGCGCCCGCGGACCCCATTCAGCACGCCCCTGTACCCAACCTACGATGCCGCCGGCAACAACACAATCGATCACCGCCGCAAAAACGCAGCGCTCGTCGTCGAAATATTGCGGTGCCATACCCACCCCGCGCAGCAGCGACTCCACTTCGGCGGTATCGATCTCGGATCCTAAAAACGGATTGCGCTGCGGGTAATGCACATTGCCGCGATCCGCGGCGAGCCATAACGCCGCGCCGACGGCAGTGCCACCGTCATGACTCGACGGTGCCGCGTATACATGTTTAAACCCGCAGGCAGCCGGAACCCGGCCGTTCGCCATGCTGTTTTGCGCACACCCACCAGCCAACACCAACGTGTCCTTCGTGGTGCGCTCGAACGCGGTGCGCAATATACGCTGCAAAGCCCGTTCGTACAGCACTTGCGCCGAACACGCGATGTCGCGATGTCGCGCCTGAATAGGATCATCGGGAGCGCGCGGTGGCCCTAATAATTCACTCAACGCGGGCGAATACATGATCGGTAGGTGCGGTACACCAGACTCCCAGGTCATGTCAATTTCACCTTCGGCGTGGGCGAAATATGCCAGACCGAGCTCAAACAGCGAGCCACTTTCAACGCGCAATACGTCGCGAAGATTATGCAACTGAGAAGGTTGCCCCATTGCGGCAAGCCCCATAACCTTGTATTCGTCGCCGTAATTCAGAAATCCGAGATACTGTGTGATCGCCGTATAAAAAAATCCCAACGAATGCGGATAGGCAACCTGTTCGATGCGAGTAATACCGTTTGCGTCACACTGGGCGATCAGCGTACTGAGGTTGTCCCCTAATCCATCCACCGACACACCCGCTGCCGAGTCGTACGGCGAGCAGTAGAACGCGCTGGCAATATGCGCCACGTGGTGCTCGACTCCAACGATCCTAGCCGCCAGCGCGATCGGGTCTGTCGAGAGTACCGACGCCAATTCCGCGCGCAAGCGACGCGGTGAGTGCCAACGCCGAGCCAGAACACGGCTTAATCGACGCGGATTTCTTAGTCCGGATATCGCACGCCGAAACCGTCCACTAACATTCGCAGTGGGGTCCCTGGCAATACCGATGACATCGATTTGATCGGCGGTAATCCCAGCGAAAGCCATGCACGCGCGTACGGCATGTGACGGAAATCCAGCGGTGTGCTTACATCGAGTCTGGCGCTCTTCTTCAATGGCGACGAGTACCCGGCCGTCCTGCACCAGGCATGCCGCGGCGTCAGCGTGATACGCATTGAGACCGAGCACCATCATCGACTAGCCCGCATACAAAAGGAGCTTAGGCGCGTTCGTGAAAAACGTCATTCTTGGTTGCCGGCTAGGTACCCGAGATGCCGGCGCGTGAAAACCGCGTTATTCAGGGACGACTAGTTACCGGCCGACGCCATGCCACCTTTAGCGGCTCGTTCTGCGAGCACGGTATCCATCCAGTCCGGATCCATTTCGGGCACCGATGACAGCAGCAAATCGGTGTACTCGTGATGCGGGGGTGTAAAGATGTCCTCTTTGGGGCCGAAATCAACGATACGACCTTGCAGCATTACGATTACTTCGTCGGAGATTGCACGAACCGTCGCTAGATCATGAGTGATAAACATATAGGCCAGATTCAACTCCTGTTGCAGGCGATCGAGTAGTTTGAGAATACCCTCTGCCACCAGCTGATCAAGTGCGGAGGTAACCTCATCACAAATAATAAAATTCGGTTCGGCCGCGAGAGCCCGGGCGATACAGATCCGCTGTTTCTGACCACCAGACAGTTCGCTCGGAAAGCGATCGATAAACTGATCCGGATCGAGTTCGATCATATCCAGCAATTCGCGAATACGCTGCTCGCGCGCACCACCGTTCATTCCGAGATAAAAAGACAGCGGCCGGCCAATGATGTCGCGAATTCGATGCCGTGGGTTGATGGCAGTATCCGCCATTTGATAAATCATCTGCGCTTGGCGCAACTGATCCTTGGTTCGTTTACGGTAATCCGGAGGCAACGGCTCTCCGTCGTAATATACCTGCCCGTGTTTGGGCGGTAGCAAACCCGTAATGACTCGGGCGACAGTACTTTTTCCGCTACCGGACTCCCCCACCACCGCTACCGTGTAACCCCGGTGTATTTCGAAGTCGATATCGTGCAACACGGGAATCGGTCCGTATGACGCCGAAACATTTTCGACCTTCACCAACGGTATGGTTTCCTTATCGGGCGCATCGACGTGCTTTCGAAACGAACGCACGGCCCACAATGACTTAGTGTAATCCTGTTGTGGATCGGACAACATACTGCGGGTATCTGCTTCCTCAACCAGTTCGCCGTACCGCAACACCATGATTTTGTCCGCCATTTGCGCCACTACCGCCAAATCGTGGGTGATGTACATCGCCGCAGAATTGAATTGCTCGACAATATCGCGGATCGTAACCAGCACCTCAATCTGGGTGGTGACATCAAGCGCAGTAGTGGGTTCATCGAAAATAATCAAATCCGGCCGGCATGACATCGCCATCGCGGTCATTGCCCGCTGTAGCTGCCCTCCGGAAACTTGGTGTGGATAGCGGAACCCTATCTGGTCCGGGTCGGGCATTTGCAGACGGCCGTATAAATCCACGGCGTCTGCATACGCTTCGTTTTTACTACCTTTACCGTGCTCGACGGGTATCTCGGCGAATTGATCGATCAGTTTGTGAGCGGGATTGAAAGATGCGGCGGCACTCTGGGCCACGTAGGCGATCCGCACACCGCGCAAGTCGCGTTTTTCGGCCTCAGACGCCTTCATTAGGTCCAGACCATCGAATACGATGGAGCCGCCGGAGATACGGCATCCCGGCTTCGCGTAGCCCATCGCGGCAATACCAATCGTGGATTTGCCGGCGCCTGACTCGCCAATCAGCCCCAGCACTTCACCTCGATTGAGAGTCAGGTCGATATTTTTAACAATATCGTGCCACTCCTCGTCGCGGAAACCATCGATGCACAGGCCGCGCATCTCCAGCAACAATTCGCCGTTACCGTCAGTGCTCATCTTTTAATCCGCTGGTCTTATGCAAGAACCAATCCACCACAAAGTTAACTCCGACCGTCAACAACGCAATTGCAGCAGCCGGCAGCAAGGGGGTGATATCGCCATAGGTAATCAAGGTCGCGTTGTCGCGCACCATGGAACCCCAATCCGCGGTGGGCGGTTGTATACCCAAACCCAGAAAACTTAGCGCACTGATAGTGAGAAATACGAAGCAGAAGCGTAACCCAAACTCGGCTACCAGCGGCGGCATAATGTTCGGCAATACCTCCCGCATCGTTATCCAACCGATACCTTCACCGCGCAATTTTGCGGCTTCGACGAAATCCATCACCACTACATTAAGGCTCACGGCGCGCGCCAGTCGAAAAACCCGGGTCGAGTCGAGCACCGCAATGATTATGACCAAGGTCGGTATGGAGGTGCCAAAAATGGTGAGCAGCAATAACGCGAAAATCAATTGCGGTATCGCCATCAATATATCGACCATACGGCTCAGTACTTGATCTGCCCAACCACCTAACGCCGCAGCCATAATCCCGGCGATACCGCCGATCAAAAAACACAGGATGGTGG
>JAOTWM010000267.1 GCA_029862885.1 Gammaproteobacteria bacterium | reverse complement strand
CGCGATGAAATCCGCCCCTAAACGTAACGCCCACTCCAGAAACTCTTTAAACTTGATCTCTCGGTTGCATACGACGTCAGGGTTTGGGGTGCGCCCGGCGCGGCATTCGGCTAAGAATTGGCTAAACACACGCTCCCAATACTCATGGGAAAAATTAACTGTGCGTAATGAGATCCCTAGTAACTCGCAGACTTGGCTTGCGTCGGCGAGATCGGTCTGTGCGGTACAATGCTCATCGGTATCGTCCTCTTCCCAATTTTTCATGAATAGGCCGAGCACATCGTAGCCTTGCTCAAGCAGCAGTGCAGCGGCTACGGATGAATCCACGCCCCCGGACATTCCGACGACAACGCGCGGCTTAGCGGTTTTGAGGAACGCCATGCGAAATTACCGCGGTCCCGTTGCGGCGCCGATTAAGCGGTCCGGGAGTTGTCGAAGAAACTCGAGCGGATAGCGTCGGCCGCACAGGTGGTCCTCGATTCCCAGTAACACGTAGGCGCTGCGCAGCCGATTCTGTTGTGCGCGAATCTCTTCGGGGGTGGCCCACAAAACGCAATGTACGTTCTGGTCGACAGGTCGGGCATTGTCGCAAACGACGACCGAACCCGTGAACGCGATACGCAGGAAAGTTTGTTGCGTAGACGATTCGATTGATTCATAGATGCCCACCAAGCCGTCGGGATTAAATACTAATCCTGTCTCCTCGTGGGTCTCGCGTACTACCGCGTTGAACAATGATTCCCCGGGATCGAGGTGACCGGCGGGTTGGTTGAGTACGCGGTTACCGTTCACGGTTTCTTCGACAAGCAAGTAACGCCCCTGATCTTCGACGATGGCAGCGACAGTGACGTGGGCAAACCAGCTTACTGGCATGGCATTGCCCCGGGTCCGTACACGCCGATGATACGGTGGTTGGAACGATTCGAAGACTGAACGAGTCGATCAGCGCAAAATTTGCGCTCGTTGACCCGAATAACCGAGCTGCAGCGTACGACATCATCCGCTAGCCTGCTAACCACCGCTGGAGCCCGCCTCCGCCGATAGCGTAGCCGTCGTCGATTCGATTTCGCCAGTGCTCGTGAAAAATTCCGGATCCATCATTTCGATAAAGCGTTTGGCTTGTGGCGTAAGGAATTTTCCTTGGCGCATAACCACGCCATAGCTGCGCTGTGGAAAATAGCGACCCAAGGGGGTGCGGCCCATCTGCTCGTCGCCCTTGAGGCAAATATCAGTCACAATCGAAATTCCGAGTCCCATCGCCACATAGGTTTTGATCACTTCCCAACCACCGGCCTCAAGTGCCACCGTATAATTTACATTGTGTTGCCGAAAAACCATTTCCACTAATCGCCAGGTACTGAGGTGGCGTGGAGGCAAAATCAGTCCATACGGGCTTATGTCCTCAAGGGTGATGTCCGGTGCATTTGCAAGCGGGTGATCCGGGGGTGTAATCAGTACCGGATCGTAAGTAAAAATCGGGTGGTAGGTGATATCGTCCGGCACTTCGAGCATCGACCCGACTGCTAGATCGACCTCGTCGGCACGCAGCAAGGCCAAACCGTCGCGGCCGGTAACATTATGGAGTTTGAGTTTTACGCTGGGATACTGATCCGCAAAGCGCTTTGTTATTTCCGGCAAGATATACAGAATCGTGGATTCGCCGGCGGCGATATGCAGATCCCCCGATTCGAGATTGCCGCATTGTGCCGCGAAGGTTTCAGCCAGTCCGTCGATGCCTTCCACCAACGGCAGCGCGAGTTCGCGCAGCACCCGGCCTTCCGGGGTCAGCCGTATACTAGGCCCCCGGCGTTCGAATAGGGTTGTATTAAATTCGCGTTCCAATGCCTGAATTTGCAAAGTAACCGATGGCTGACTTAACAACAGCCGCTCTGCGGCCTTGGAGACACTGCCCGAATTAGCTGTGTAGCAGAACGCGCGCAGCTGCTTGAGGCGATTCTGCTTGTAATACACCGCTGAGGTCTTAGCCATCTCGAACCTTAATATTAATTGTTTCTATAATAGATATTGATAGAATAGGATTGTCAAATATAATAGATTATTCATACAATTGGCTGCCGCGATGCAACGGCGACCGACATCTAGGTATCCTAACAGTATGGACATTCGAAGCGAATCTTAGTCGAAATGTTGAGAGGAATTAAACGATGAGTCAGGCATTGAGCGAAGCACAGCTAGAGCAGGATTGGAGCGACAATCCCCGATGGAAGGGCATATCGCGCGGCTACTCCAGTGCCGATGTCGTTCGGCTTCGCGGTTCGGTACATATCGAACACAGCTTGGCAAAGATCACAGCGACGAAGCTATGGCGGCGACTGAACAGCGAATCCTACGTGCACGCGTTGGGTGCGCTGACCGGTAACCAATCCATGCAAATGGCTAAAGCTGGATTGAAATCGATTTATCTCAGTGGTTGGCAGGTGGCCGCTGACGCCAATAACGGCGGCCAGATGTATCCGGATCAGAGTTTGTACCCCGCCGATAGCGTGCCCGCCGTAGTGCGCCGGATCAACAACACGCTTTTGCGCGCGGACCAAATCCATCATGCGGAGGGCGACAACGAAATCGATTGGATGGTGCCGATCGTGGCCGACGCCGAAGCGGGTTTCGGTGGCGTGCTCAACGCGTTCGAGTTAATGAAAGGTATGATCGAAGCGGGTGCCGCCGGAGTGCATTTCGAAGACCAACTCGCGTCGGCAAAAAAATGTGGACATATGGGTGGTAAGGTATTGGTTCCAACCCAGGAGGCTGAGCATAAGCTCATCGCCGCCCGTTTGGCGGCCGACACTCTGGGGGTTCCGACTGTGTTGCTGGCGCGTACCGATGCCGAGGCGGCGAACCTGCTCACCTCCGATATCGACGAACGGGATAGGGTATTTTGCACCGGTGAGCGGACCGCCGAAGGATTTTATCGGGTACGAAATGGCTTAGAGCAAGCGATCATGCGCGGCCGTGCTTACGCGCGTTACGCTGATCTGGTCTGGTGCGAGACGGGAACTCCCGATCTGGAATTTGCCAAACAGTTTGCCGAAGCGATCCGCAGCGACAATCCAGACAAATTGTTGGCCTATAATTGTTCTCCTTCGTTCAATTGGAAGAAGAATCTAAACGATGCGACCATCGCAAAGTTTCAGAGTGAGCTTGCGGCGATGGGGTACAAGTATCAATTCATCACGCTGGCCGGATTCCACGTTCTCAATTACGGCATGTTCGATTTGGCCGATCGATATCGCGATCAAGGAATGCCCGCGTATGTGGAACTACAGGAGCAAGAGTTCGATTCCGAACGCCGAGGATACACGGCTACTAAGCATCAACGCGAAGTCGGTGCCGGTTACTTCGACTTGATCACACAGGCCGTCGGCGGCGGGATGTCATCGCTGACGGCACTAACGGGTTCCACCGAAGAAGCGCAGTTCGAGGGCGATTCGATGGATCAGGCGCAGTCAGGCTGATCCGACGACGAATCTCGCAAGCAACAAGGTGCGGCGCTTCCGCCGCACCTCGGAGCCCGTTAGCTGTGCGGACGTGCCGGCGCATTTTCCTGCCCGCAGCAGTCGGTGTCGTCCTGAGGCCCGGGCTCATCACTCGTGTGCACACAAAACTCTTCATTTTCAAGAGTTTATATGAGTTCCTGTGGGGATGGCCGGCGCCCGGACTCGCACGAACGTGGAGCCCCGTATACACACGAATTTTCGCTAGCCCTTGAGAAAGTCCGATCTAAGACCCTATTATAATGCCTGATAGTCGAATCGATTCGGCGATAGGGTGTGCAACGATCTTGGTTATGAACTTCGATGAGCGACGATAAGCGTATTCAGCGCAGTGATGGGCTCGCGCTGCAGGAGACCAAGCCCAAGCTCAAGAAGCCAAAGCTATACCGGGTGATATTGGTCAACGACGATTTTACGCCGATGGAGTTCGTCGTGATTGTATTAGAGCGGATTTTTCAAATGCCCTCCGATAAGGCGGAACGAATCATGCTCAATGTGCATCAAAAAGGTATGGGCGTGTGTGGCGTTTATATCTGTGAGATTGCGGAAATGAAGGTGCGCCAAGTGCTGGAATTCGCGCACGAACACCAACATCCGCTGCAATGTACGATGGAGCCCGATTAGGCGGTCGGAATATATGATATCCACGGAACTCGAAGCCTCCCTAAATACGGCGATCCAGTATGCCCGTGAATGTCGTCACGAATTCATAACCGTCGAGCACCTCCTCGTGGCATTGCTCGACAACACGGCCGCGGTGCGGGTGATTAACGCCTGCGGCGGTAACATCGAAGTCTTGCGGCGCGATCTAGCGGAGTTTCTCGATGAACATATTCCGATTATGCCACCCGATACCGATGAAGACACCCAGGCCGGGAACGGCTTTCAACGGGTGATTCAGCGCGCGATTCTGCACGTTCGAAGCAGTGAACGAAAGGAAGTGACCGGCGCGAATGTGCTAGTGGCGATATTTGCCGAAAAGGATTCTCACGCTGCGTATTTCCTTAACCGACAAGAGGTCACGCGGTTCGACGTCGTGAATTATATCTCCCACGGAATCAGCAAGGTTGGGGGCGACAACGGCCTACCGGCGCCAGAGGACCGTGACGCGGACCTTGATGACGACGATTCGGGGGAGTCGCGTAGCCCTCTGGCGACTTTCGCGGTGAACCTGAATGAGCAAGCGGATAGCGGTAGTATTGACCCACTAATCGGTCGCGTTAACGAGGTGGAGCGAACGATTCAAATCCTTTGCCGTCGGCGTAAGAACAATCCGTTATATGTTGGCGAAGCGGGTGTCGGTAAAACTGCAATCGCCGAGGGCCTGGCAAAAAAGATCGTCGACGGGGAGGTTCCCGAGGTTCTGGTCGAAAATACTATTTTCGCACTGGACATGGGCGCATTGTTGGCCGGCACCAAATTTCGTGGTGATTTTGAGCAGCGATTGAAGGCGGTCCTCAACGAGTTAAAGGCGACGCCCGGCGCAATTCTGTTCATCGACGAGATTCACACTATTATTGGTGCCGGCGCGGCGTCGGGTGGGGCAATGGACGCGTCAAATTTGCTGAAGCCGATGTTGGCGTCCGGTGAGGTCAAATGTATCGGATCCACGACCTATCAGGAATATCGAGGAATCTTTGAAAAGGATCGTGCGTTGTCGCGACGCTTCCAGAAAATAGATATTCCCGAGCCGTCAATTGACGAAGCCGTAAAGATTTTGCGTGGCCTTAAGTCACGATTTGAAGAACATCATGATGTGCGCTATACGAAGCAAGCTCTAACCAGCGCAGTTGATTTGTCGGCGCGGTATATCAATGATCGCCTTCTTCCCGACAAGGCGATCGATGTCATCGATGAAGCCGGTGCGAGATCGCGCCTACAGTCTGGCGCGAAACGCAAGAAGACCATCGGTGTAGCCGAAATCGAAAATATCATATCCAAAATTGCCCGAATTCCGCCGAGGACCGTTTCGTCTTCAGACAAGAACGTGCTGCAAACATTGGAACGGGATCTGAAAATGGTGGTATTCGGGCAGGATGAGGCCATCGCGAGTTTGGCGGGCGCTATCAAATTAGCCCGCTCGGGATTGGGAGATCCGCAACGGCCCATTTCCTCGTTCTTGTTTTCCGGTCCCACTGGCGTGGGAAAAACTGAAGTAACACGACAGTTAGCCCTGATTATGGGTATCGAGTTGATTCGATTCGACATGTCGGAATATATGGAGCGTCACACCGTGTCGCGTTTGATCGGTGCACCGCCGGGATACGTGGGTTACGATCAGGGTGGGTTGCTGACCGAGGCGATTAATAAGCACCCGCATGCGGTATTGCTTTTGGATGAAATCGAGAAAGCTCATCCAGATGTATTCAACGTGCTGTTGCAGGTCATGGATTACGGGACACTAACCGACAACAACGGGCGGAAATCCGATTTTCGCAACGTCCTGATTGTCATGACCACTAATGCCGGGGCCGACCAGATGGCCCGCGCCTCGATGGGATTCACCCGCCAGGACCATACTGGTGATGATATACAGGCAATCAAACGGCTGTTTACACCGGAGTTCCGAAACCGTGTCGATTCCATCATTCAGTTTGCCGCGTTGGACGACGCAACGATCATGCATGTTGTCGGTAAGTTTATTATGGAGCTTGAGCAGCAGCTCGCCGACAAGCGCGTGACGCTGGAAGTCGATATGCCAGCGCGGCAGTGGTTGGCGCGAAAAGGTTATGATCGCTCGCTGGGCGCGCGGCCGATGGCGCGGTTGATTCAGGACAAGGTCAAACGCGCGCTTGCGGACGAATTGTTGTTTGGGGGTTTGGCAAATGGCGGCACTGTCAAAATTGGGCAACACGCCGACGAGTTGACATTCGAAATAAATTCGACTGAATGAATCAATTGCAACGTCGGCCGCCCGGTCGTCGGGGTCGTATCGCGGTATGGGGATCGGTTGAGCGTGGCTGCAGATTCACGGTATGAGCGGCAGTCCGGTTAACTCGATACCCTCTATGGCCGTAATAGCCAATGTCGTGATCTTGTCGTTTTTACGACTCACAACCTTGACCGGTGCATGGCCGAAATCCATCGCGAGCCATACCGTCACCGATCGCTCTGGCTGGTCTAATCGGCGTTTTTCGATGCGCCAAGTGCGAAGCTTGCCGAGTGCGGTGTCAATCACCTCCTCGACGGGTGTTTCGTACCGATACTCGCGAATACCTCTGATGTTGACCAGGTTAATACGTTGGCCGGCTAATTGTTTGATTGGACGCACCATGAGCGCCACTTGAAAACTGCCGATGTCCTGCACTTCATGTTCAGGAATATCCAAATTACGTCCGTCGCTGAACTGGATCTTCCGCTGCTGCCAAT
>JAOTWM010000266.1 GCA_029862885.1 Gammaproteobacteria bacterium | reverse complement strand
GAGGTGCTATCCGGGTGTGCATGGCGCTGTCCGGCGGTAATATGGCTGGCGCCACGATGGCAATCGTTGCCGTCGGCCCGGGCGGAGTGCAGGATGTCCAGGTGCTCGTCACTTCTGCCGGCTTTGTCACCCATACGGTGACTGGAACCCATATCAGCCGGTTGTTGCTGGTGGGCAATCCGCCCTCGCTGGTGGTTGACAATATTCTGTCCAACTGAGTCCAAGATCCAGGAACGAGCGCTCGCTGGCAGGCGGACGAACGGCGAGCCTTCAAAGCTTGAAGGGCTGCGGTTTCCGCAGCCTTTTTTACTTTGTCGCATGAAGTGCCTGGCAGATACGGCCCCCTCCCAGTCTTCAGTGGGCGTGATAACTCCGGCCCGGCTCCAGTGACGATTCCTTGGGGGCGGCCGGGGCCCGATGAATCGCTAACGGCTCACGGGCGGAACAATTCAA
Organism: Gammaproteobacteria bacterium; assembly: GCA_029862885.1. GTDB lineage: Bacteria > Pseudomonadota > Gammaproteobacteria > Arenicellales > JAOTWM01 > JAOTWM01. The sequence goes on along the minus strand of JAOTWM010000266.1, from coordinate 6,454 downwards.
AGAGAGCAGGTCAATAGCCACGGTCCTCTAAATCTAACGAGCTCCAAATCCCCACAAACAGCTGATAGCCGGAACCGCCGGCGATACTCGAGGTCGGATTGGCAAGGTCATTGCCCCGGAATTGAAGATCCGGCGCTAATCGAGTGGCTTATCGACCCTATGAACTGCAGGCCAGGGCAGTAGCGCCTGGCAACAAGTTTTCGGAAGCTCCAGTGCGATCGCCCCTTTTCAGCGCCCGGCAGCCGCCCCGAGAATCGGCGCTCGCGCGATGGTGGCATTCTATCTACACCGGACACGAATGGAGGCACTTCTCCCAGTCGGGGACTCGCGAGTTTTCGTTCAGCTAGCGTTCAGCCAGCTCATTTAAACTCGAAACTGAAAATGGAGCCAATTGGGATTAAGAGTTTAGGTCTTGTTGACTGTGAGCGCGCTGAGTACGAGCCTTTCGTTCAGCTAAGGTTCAGGCGGCTCATCTAAACTTAGAGGCCGAAATCGGAGCTAAACAGGATTCAAGGTATCAAGTTTCCGTCGCTCTACGCGCGGAAAAAAATTTGACTGCTAAACTTGTTGTGATTTATGGAGGTACGAGATGAATAAGCCTTTTGTTTTGAAATCGATTACACTGGCGGCGATAAGCGGCCTTTTGTCGCTGCACCCCGTTTATGCCCAAGAGACAGCTCCCAGCGATCGCCCAGACCAGGTGGAAAATCGCCTGGATCAGCGCGGTGAGCGACGGGAAGAGAATCGGGACCAGCGTGGCGATCAAGCTGAGGAGCGCCTGGATACTCGCAGTGAGCGGGCCGCGGAGGCCGGTCGCGATAAGCGAGCTGCGCGATTGGAGCAGACCGGGGATAGGAGAGACTCTCGCTTGGACACACGCGGTGACCAAGCCGACGACCGGTCGGACAGTCGTGGAGAGCGCCGTAGTGACCGTATCGTGGACCGACAAGACTCTAGCTATGCCACACCGAGTGATCGAAGCGACAATCGCATAGAACGGCGTGGGGACCGAAAGGAGCGTCGGGGGGCGCGCCGCAGCGATTAAGGGCAAGCCGTTCCGGGAACTGACATCACCCCACCATCGGGATCCGGATTACCAAACCAGAGCCACCCCTTCCGCCTCTGTCGCGGACGGGGTGGTGTCATATTGGGGCGGGGGCAAAGGTTTTTGTTCCTATTGAACTACTGGGTTTTCCTTCGTTTTATGCGAACTTGGAACGGGACGATTACCGGATTCAGTAGACAGCTATCTTGCGGCGATTCCAAACACGTGAGAGATGCGCTGACCCACACGGTCCGCCCGATTTCAAGAATGCATTCGGTAAATTCCAGTTTAATCGCCCAACAGGTGGTGCTGATTGAAAATGAGTGGGGATCTCTCCAATGGCAATCTTGCGCGCGTACCCGCGACGATCCGGGATAATCCGTGCAGTCGGCGACGGAAAATACGAGGCGAAAATGTCTTTGACGGTTCCATATTCAGCAAAGGCTATCGTGCTGGCAATATCCGTTCTACAGGTTACCGCCCAGGCACAGTTCCCTGATGACACTCAGGGAGGCTCGAGTCGCGGCCCATGGTCGTGGTCCGTGGGCGGCGCCGCCGCCCGCCAGTTCGCTGCCGACCTCGACGGCGGTGGCGAATTCAGCATCAACCGTCTATTCATTGAGCCGAGCGTGCGCTACACCTCCGGCAGGAGCGCCAGCGTCGCGTTCACGGTAGGCTACGGGTACGACGGTTACGATTTTTCAGGTTCCACCAGCCCTTCTCCCTGGGGCGACATCCACTCGTGGCGTTTAAGCACCCCCATGCACTTGCGGCTGAATGACAGGTGGACTTTGTTCGGCATTCCGACCCTGCGCTCGACGGCTGAGAGCGGCGCCGATTTCAGTGACAGCGTCACTGGCGGCGCGCTGGTCGGTTTCTCCTACAAGTTCAGCGAAAGCTTAAGGCTGGGTCCCGGTTTAGGCGTGCTGACGCAGATTGAAGACGGAACCGCGTTTTTTCCTTTCCTGGCCATAAATTGGAAGATTACGAATACGCTCAGTTTGCGTACCGGCAGCGGGCTGGCGGCAACCCTCGATCCCGGTTTGACGCTCGCCTGGCGACCTGAACGTCAATGGGAACTCGCCGTCACGGGGCGTAGAAATCGCATTCGCTTCCGTCTCGATAACAGCGGCCTTGCTCCGGGCGGGGTTGGCGAGAATCGGTCTTTCGATATTGTCGGAAGCATCGGCTACGAGATCAGCCGGGGAACGAGCCTGAGCCTGTTCGGCGGTCTGTCGTTGCGCGGCGAGCTTAGACTCGAAGATACTAACGGCGTTGGGATCTCCGATACGGATTACGATCCGGCTGCAATGATGGGGGTTACGTTCAAGGCGAGATTCTGAATATAACAAGAAGGGAAAGTAAGATCAGGCCTGACGATAAGAAACCATTCTCTCTGGAAAATGCTATCGGGCCCTTCAAACCAGTAGAGGTGGCGACCCATCGTCCAATAGTGAACGCTTAAGTGGTCAGCGATCTAAATCGTGGTGCAAATACCAGATAGATAGGCGCGGGCTATGGATTCGCGAGGGTTGGACGGAATGACGTTTCCCGTCATCACCCGATCGAAGCTGATAACTTCGAATATAAAGTGACCGGAACCCTGGGTCGGACCAGCTTCTCGCAGCGTCTGGTTCTTTACCTGCATGCCCAACTCAGTGTGTAAGCGGTAGGTCCGCTTCCGGTTTTGAAACAGTCCCTCAGCCTTGAGCATCTCGTGGCGCAGAAGGTATCCAAAACGCGGATAACGCTCCCCGAGTGCCTTCAGCCTGATCACCAAGGTCGAGTCACGCTCAGACCGCAAAGGCGCATATCGAACCGCCTTGCGGCAGATCGGAATCACCCGGCACACGCGGCGCTGGCTCACCTGGTTACGTTTCTGCAGCTCGCCGACGAGTCGTTTCCGGCCCGCAGGCTTAACCACTCTCCCGAAAGCGCATCCTAGAGCATGGCCTTATCGAGCTCAGCTTCCGCCAACTGCTTCTTCAAGCGAGCGTTCTCCTGCTCGAACTCCTTCAGGCGCTTCGCCTCTTATGGTTCCATGCCCCGGTACTTCGCCTTCCAGGGTCACTCCAGAAAAGGCAGAAAGATTGACCTGACGTCGTCGGCCCACCTCTGCCAGACGTCCTGAGAGAAAACCAAGTAGGACCCGCGAGAACATCCGCGGTTTGGTAGCTGGGTGGAAGTGTCCCGCTTTGGGTACGATCACCATCCGACAGTTTGGCATCAGCTTTGTGAGTTTGTAACATGAACCCAAGCAGTGAGAGTATTCCCCGTAGACGGCAAGAGTGGGTGCTGCGAGCCTCTCGATCTGCTGGACAGTAATATGCTGCTCAGCCTCTAGTTCGTCGCACCTCGCGGGGTTGGTCGTAAGCTCCATCCAGCGGCTTCTGCCCCGTTGGCCCATATCTCTTTTGCGAAGCGAAGGACGATAGTGGGGGCCCGTCATTTCGCCACTCGAGGCTGCTGGAGCAAGCTGGCTCACGTAGGAGAGAAGGTGAAAATCGATTACTTTCTCATCGGACGGAAGAGATTTGTTGCCTTGGGCTTGCAGCTGTCGTTTCCAGGTTTGCCAGTACGGCCATTCCCGTAATCGCATCGGTGGTTGTAGCGCCCTGAGCTGACTGTCGGCCACGGTCAGACTGGCTATCCGTTCCGGTTGCCTTATGGTCGCAGACAGCGCAATACGGGCACCGAAACTATGTCCCACCAAATGCGCACGCTCGATGCCCAGGTGAGTCAACAGCGCATCTAGATCGTTGGTCATGTGCTCGAGCGTATACCCCGATCGGGGTGCGCCAGACCGGCCGTGACCACGCAAGTCGTACGTAATGACTTGATAGTTGCGCGACAAAGCCCTGGCGACACCCAGGTACCAGAATGCCAGATTGGCGCCCAATCCATGTATTAAAACTACCGCTTCGCCGCGCCCGGAACTCTGATAGTGAAGTCGCAGCTGCGGAAGGTCGAGAAAGGCCATTGTTGTTAGATCTAAATGCGGCGGTCCGTCAAGGTGGTGGGTGACATCAATCGATGTATTTCAACACCTTGAGCATGCTGATGAGAGCCTCTTTCTCTTCGGGCGACGCATCTTCGCGCTTGCGTCTCGAACGCACCGGTAATTTGGTGACGTTCGGTTGTTCGATGCGCGGCGCATAGGCGGCCTCCGATCGAAGGATCTCTGAAGGCACTCGTCCCTCCAGGTTTTCCGGCGCCGGCAAACCGAGGAAATGGAGCAACAGCGGCGTTATATCGAGCAAATTGAGTGGTTCCACCTGGACACCGGTTTTCACATCGGGACCGTGAGCAACGAAGATTCCGTTCGGCCGGTGGGTTCCCTCCGGATTCTCGCGTGGAACGACAATTTCATCAGATTTGAGTATGGATACGAAACCTCCATCGCGTAGCCTAATCGATATGTCCGGAGATGGCTCTACATATGGCGTGCCCTCGAGTTTGTTGAGGTCCACGTCCACGATTACCTGCTCGCCGCTTGCGGGATCACGGTAATCCAAGAGCTCACGCTTCAGATTTAGACAGAACTCGAGATACTCGCCGTCTTTCACGCCATTAGTCGTGGCGTTTCCCTTTTTTACGTATATTGCGTTACTGCTTGGCGTGGGACAAAATGCCGTGGTGGATTTCCAGTCGATCATGCCTAGATGGTCCTTCATCTTGTTGGCAGTGAGATTGCCTGCCCCGCCATCCTCCGCATCGTTAGCCCAGGTCAATAACCCGCGACGAGAGAGCCACTCGTTAATGTACACGACCTCGGTGGTCGCGCCGAAGCCATGATCGGAAGTCAGAATTACGTTAGTGTCCGGTCCTGCGGTCTCCACCATGGACTTGATGTTACGGTCCAGTTGCGCATAGAACTCTAGGCACAAATCGCGGATGTGAATAAACCGTTCATCTGGTTCTTCTGGTAGGTAGTTGGCGTCGACGTATCTCCAGAATAGATGCTGGAGTTTGTCTGGACCGTCAAGCACTACCGCAGTCAGCTCCGTGCGGTCAGTTCGCATCAGGTGGCAACATAGATCAGTCCAGGCTGTATCACGTTTCTTTTGAAGCCGGATCCAGTCCTCCTGCTCATCCTCGACCAGCCCCTGCAAACATTTCTTTTCTTCGCTGATGTCCATCCCTAAGCTTCGGTAGTCGAATGCCTCCATAGAGCGGACCATGTCGAAGAACGACGGCGGGTACATGCCCCGGCGAAGATGTTTCCAGGGCACAAACCCCGACGCGAGATAACCGTCAACCTGGAAGGCTGGACACATGCCATAAAAGTTTAATGATGTCGCGCGCCGTCCATGGCGGTTGACCATGGCCCAAATTGTTTCACAGCTTATATTCCGGGAATCATTTATGGAAAGAAAGACGCTTCCGTCATCCAGGTAGGACGGTCGAAGGAAGTCATACACGCCATGGACATGAGGGCTGCGCCCAGTAACCATCGATATCCAAGCAGGCGGGGTCAGTGGGTTGCGGGTCGACATGAGATCGGCATGCACACCTTCATCGACGAGTCGCCGCAAAAACGGCATCGTGCCGTCTTTCATGAAAGGTTTCAGTAACGAGAACGTCGCCCCGTCCAGCCCAATCATCAGTGTTTTTTTCATTAGTTTATCTCGTCCATGGTTTAACTAGCGTGGGTCCACCCAATTAACAACTACGCCCGATGAAGGACCCGGAATCTAGAGGTTGTTTTCTAAGAACTGCACCACGTCGCACACCAAAATCTCCTCGACGTAATCCCCATTTCGCATGAAGAGGCGTTCAAACGGCAATCCGTCCTTGCCAAAACTCTGTTCGAGAGACACCGCGAATTGAACTACATCGATTGACTCGAAACCGAGATCCGCTATGAGTCGGGTGTTTGCGTTAAGTTCCTCTTCCATTTCGAGGTCCCAGTCTTCAACCAGTTCGGTCAGCACCGAAATAACAGTTGTCTCGATTTCGCTTCTTGTATCAGTTTTTTTCATGGATGCTATTGTATTTTTCATGGATGCTATTGACCTTAATCAGTGATCTGCCTGTATCAGCGACGACTCCGAACTTCATCTGTTGAATGGGTGCCGGGTCGAGGCGAAACTGAGTGGAAATTGAGCACAAATTGCAATTCTACGTCGACGCATTATCCATCAAGAGAGAGCGCGTAGGCAACCGAAAAAGTCACCTGGACCATAGGTTTGCCGGGGTTTTAGAGACCACGCGGAGAATTTTATTCTCATTTTTCCGCCTTGACCTGGCACCGAGATTCCGCTTCTTGAAATAAGCACGGATTGCCATCAAACAAGGTCGATACGCTCGCAAACTCGACGTCCGAAACTGTGCTCGATTCATCCCCTATCCGTACCTGCAGCTCGCGGCAAGAAACTGGTGTTCATCAAGCAATAGACCTGGACCCGG
>JAOTWM010000265.1 GCA_029862885.1 Gammaproteobacteria bacterium | reverse complement strand
CACAGACCCGAGCCGGTATGCCCGATTAAGTGTGCGACAGCATAGCGGCTTGGTCGATGAAGGCATGTTATTGACTGTGATTTGGTTGCCACGCGGCGGGACGTTGTCTCGGTTGCCAAGTGGCGTGCTACGGCAATTATTTCACAAGCAATAGTCTATCTTCGCGCGAAGCACCAGCGGATATCTGCAATTCATCAATTCGATTATACGCTGCACCGAATACAAGCTGTTGAGTCGAGACCGGCCCCGGTGTTAATGAGCCATCGGCTGCGCGGTCAATTCTCGGTCGACCCGATCAAAATTCGTCATGCACCTCTGATTTCTTCATGGCCGGCTGCTCTGAGTCCGAAGTCGCCCGCTTCGGCGTCGCCTACATGGAAGTAGGTGAGGGGCGTGAGCACGACTACAGGAAGGTAGGAGGAAGAATGAAGTCGGAATCCGAATCGAGGAGCGGAAGCTTTACGGATCCTGAGCATCGCCGGGCTAGGATTTGCGAACCGCGTCCGCAACTCGGGGGATTTTGACCCTCAGACCCGCTCGCCCAGAATTAATCAGAGATTCCCAAAACGTTTCGTGCAGGATTTCTCGTATAATTCGGCTACTGACAATTACACGCCAAGTCACATGCCCGGAGCCATCGCATGAAATTTCAGCTCGCCATCAACATGGAACGCATGACCCCAGCTATCGACATGCGCGACGTGGAACGGCACACACTGGAGATGGTACAGATGGCTGACGAGGGAGGTTTCGAGATCGTGTGGTCCGCCGAACACCACGCTCTGGAAATGACTATCGCGCCCAACCCGTTTCAAATTCTGACCTGGTGGGCCGCACACACCTCGCGCATTCGACTTGGCACCGCGGTCGTCGTGGCACCGTACTGGCATCCTATCAATGTCGCCGGCGAAGCCGCGCTGGTCGACCTGTATAGCGGCGGGCGACTGGAGTTCGGTATCGGTTCGGGTGCCTATCAACGTGAATTCGATCGTATGTATCCGGGTTTGAAGCAGTCGGAGGGATATCGGTACCTGCAGGAGATGTTGCCGGTTGTAATCGCTCTATGGCAAGGCGATTACGAACACAAGGGTGAGTTCTGGTCATTCCCGACGGCAACGTCGGTACCTAAGCCCCTGCAAAAGCCACATCCACCTATTTGGGTGGCCGCGCGGGCGCCGGTGACTTACGATTACGCCGTCAAGAACAGTTGCAACATTCTGTCTTGGCCACTGACCAGGCCCATGTCGGAAGTGGAACTCTACAAACAGCGGCTGGATACGGCATTGGCCGAGAATCCGGGCAAGCCTCGACCGATCTTCGCCACCATGCGCCATACGGCCGTGTACGAGCATAAAGATGAATGGGAAGTGCCGGTCAAGGCGGCCATCTATCAGCTCGGGCGCTTCGAAAATCTATTCAAGAATTTAGGAGATGTCGAGAACGGCTTCGCCGCCGGGGCCGAGCTCGAAGATCTCACGAACCGCGATGAATACAATCCGAAAATGTTGCGCGAGAACCTCATGTTTGGCACGCCCGACGAGATCATCCGCAAGCTGAAGCTCTATGCAGAGCTGGGCGTCGATCACTTTACTTATTATGCGAGCCTCGGGCTTGGCCAAAAAGAACAGAAGCGCTCACTCGAGTTATTTACTAACGAAGTGATGCCGGCATTCGCCTGACACAGTCGGCGCACCGTGGCGAAACAGGCATAAAGATACACCACCCGGACCGGGCGAGGCCTGCTGTCCGCCGCGCTACGAGAGCCGCACGTTGCGCCGCCCGATTCCCTGCGGTTTTCGCCGCTTGAGGCGACGCGCCCCTTTCAATCGTTTTTCCACCATCTGCATGAATATTGCCTGACAGCCATCGGCGTCGCTGATTTTCGGTTGGCGTTGAACATAGCTACCATCCGCTTGCATATCCCAGGCATTTCTTTGGTCAGCCAAATACACATTGAGGATGTTTCGCAATTCTTCACGGGCGGTTGGATCTTCAACCGGTGCTACCACCTCCACCCGGTGTTCGAGGTTACGCATCATCGCGTCAGCAGAGCCGATGTAGTATTCCTCGTCGCCGCCATTTTGAAAGTAATAAATTCGGCTGTGCTCGAGGAATCGGCCAACGACGCTGATCACTCGTACGTTGTCAGAAAGGCCCGCAATATTTGGGCGCAAACGACAAGTATCACGCACAATCAAATCGATGTGCACGCCCGCTTGACTCGCCTTATACAGTTCACGCGTAAGATCCGGATCCTCTAAAGCATTAAGCTTGAATTGGATAAGGCCGGGTTTTTCGTCGCTCTGCACTTCGATCTCTCGTTGAATCTTATTCAGCAGAGCGCGCTTTAGCACTTTCGGCGCTGGAAGAATCTTCTCGTAGGCACGCTTCGGTGTATAGCCGGTTGTCAAGTAGTTAAATAGCTCGGTCAGGTCCCGGCCGATAATCCGATCACAGGTAAGAATCCCAAGATCGCTGTATTGACGTGCCGTGCCCGCATGATAGTTACCGGTACCGATGTGGGCATAGCGCTTTAGGCCATTGTAGTCGTAGCGCACCACGAGAATCGCCTTGCAGTGCGTCTTGAGATCCATTACACCGTACGTGACATGTATGCCCGCTTCCTCTAATCGGCTTGCCCAGCGAATATTTGCCGCCTCATCGAACCGTGCCTTGAGTTCGACGACGACGGCTACCTGCTTACCGTTTTGGGCTGCATCCAACAAATAATCGATGACTTTGGTTCCCTGGGACGTGCGATAGAGCGTCATCTTTATCGCTTGCACTTTAGGGTCGCGGCTTGCTTCCTTAAGCAAGCGTTCGACCGAACTCGAGAATGCGTCGTACGGATGGTGCAGCAATACGGTCCCGGCTTCGCGAATGGCATGAAAAATGTTGGGATTGTCGACCAACTTCGGATGATCGAGCGGCCGGTGCGACACATCTCGCAATGGCGCAACATCCAGCTCACTCAGCTGAAACAGGTCGCGCATCGCCATCATGCCGTCAGTTTCAAAGACATCGGAATCCTCATCGAGCCCTAGCTCAGCCGCGAGCATGCCGCGCCGCCACGCATCCATGCCTTTCTCAACCACGAGCCGGACGATAGGCGCAAATTTTCTGCCACGAACTTCCGATTCAATCATTGCCAATAAATCATCCGCCTGATCGTCATCACGGGCCGTGTTTGCATTACGGGTCACGTGAAACAGCTCGCATGCATTGATTTCCATTTTTGGAAACACCAAATCCAGATTATGGGCGACAACTTGTTCAAGAGGGACGAACTGCATTGCGTTCCCGACCTGCAAAAAACGAGGAATCTGCGGCCCCATCGGCACCTTCAAGCGCGCACGGAGCGCTTCGTCTTCGCCCTTATTACGCAGCGTGACAAACAAGTTCAACGACAGATTAGAGATGAACGGAAACGGGTGCGCAGGGTCCACCGCCTGCGGGGTCACCAGTGGGAATATGTTATCGAGGTAGTGGTTTCGCAGTGCATTTTGCTCTGCCTCGTCTAGATTTTCGTACGAAGCCACTTTTATCCCGTGGCCCTCAAGTTCTCGTAACAATTGTATCCGTAATTTTTCCTTTTGTGCTTCAATCTCGCGCACGATCTCACAGCACTCGTCAATCTGTTGGCCTGGCGTGCGCCCATCCACGGTCAACCTGTGTATTCCGGCACCGAGTTGGTATTTTAGACCGCCGATGCGCTTCATAAAGAACTCGTCGATATTACCGCTCACGATGGCAATAAACTTGAGCCGCTCGAGCAGTGGATTACGCGAGTCTTCCGCTTCGTGCAGTACACGACGATTAAATTCGAGCCAAGTTAGCTCGCGATTGAGGTAATACTCCGCTGACGTGAGGTCATGAACGAGCGTTTCCTTCGTTTGGTTTTTGCTGATATCAGCGACTTTGTCGTCCACCTTCTTTGTTCCGGCACGCGGTGGCGATTTTTCAGGTTTCATCTCCTTATCAACAGCGACTTTGTCGCGCGCCTTTTTCGTTTCGGGAGGCGGTGGCGATTTTTCAGGTTTTACCTCCTTAGCAACGGCGACTTTTTCACCCACCTTGTTGGGCCCGGAACGCGGTGGCGATTCTTCAGGTTTTATCTCCTTATTAACAGGGCTATGTTTCTTCACGATATTCAATGAAACATTCGCCTTGCTATCCGCTGGTTGATTTGTCATGACCTTACCCGGAAATCCTCATTTAGAAACTACTCTGCGCTGGAAATATTGATGTCGATCGCCTTAATAATACTCAGGCACAAAGGTTTGATCTCCCAGTGGCGGCCGAACATACCCACTTACTTCTTGTCGCGGCGGGAGTTCGATTGGTTCGGGCGTTAAATCCTTATATGGAATCAAACTCAGCAGGTGGTGAATGCAGTTTAGCCGCGCATGCTTCTTAATATCTGCGTTTACGACAAGCCAGGGTGCCTGTTTTATGTCCGTGTGGGCAAACATCTCGTCCTTAGCTTTGGAATACTCCATCCATAGCTTGCGGGACTCGAGATCCATTGGACTTAGTTTCCAACGTTTCGTTCGATCCGTGATCCGACTCTGGAAGCGTCGCTCCTGCTCGTCATCGCTGACCGAAAACCAATATTTGATCAGCATAATTCCCGATCGGACAAGCATACGTTCGAACTCCGGGCAGGAGCGCAAAAATTCGCGATATTCCTCGTCCGAGCAAAACCCCATCACCCGTTCCACACCGGCTCGGTTGTACCAACTACGGTCGAACAGCACCATCTCCCCGGCGGCGGGAAGATGTGGCACATAGCGCTGAAAATACCACTGTGTTTTCTCGCGCTCTGTGGGAGTGCCGAGCGCCACCACCCGGCAGATACGAGGATTCATGGACTGGGTGATGCGCTTGATTACACCGCCCTTTCCGGCTGCGTCTCGGCCTTCGAAAATACACACCACCTTGAGCCCTTCGTGTTTGATCCACTCCTGCAACTTCACGAGCTCAATTTGAAGTCTGGATAACTCCTTTTCATAATCCTTGTTTTTTATCTTGGTGCGCTTCGGCGCGACCTCTTGCTCTTGCGCATCGGATTTCTTGCCGAGATCCGTTTTCTTAGTCGGGGCCGCGTCTTTGCTTGATTTGGGCGCCTTCTTGGGGCTCTTTTTACTCGGATCGACCTTCTTCTCTGACTTATTCTTACCGGGCATATCATTCGCCTCCTAAGGTTGGGCTAATTACACTATAACCGATTGGCAGGCGGCCCTGAACCTTAGGCCGTGATTTGTCGAGCCAGTGCCGCGAGAATTCGCTACATTGTTCTCGAAGCATTTGATCACTATAAGTTATTATTTGGAAGCGCTATCGATGAAATTCGTAAAAGTGGCTTATTCCGACCGGCGCGCTGGGTTATTACGATCGACCGCGATCGGCCCGCACCCCATCGGTGGTGAGCTTGATATTTGTGAGCACGCGCTCGTCATTGTTCATTCGCCAGGTCAGCATCTTCTGCGCATATCGCAACATAACAGACCGATAGTCCGGATCATCCGCACGGTTGTGAAACTCATTAGGATCGATCGCGAGATCGAACAACTAAGGGGGGTAACGCGGCGAAATGAATGTATTTGTAACGCGCCCCACGAATCACGCTCATACCGCATTGCTCGGGCGATTGACCTAAGAACTGCCCCCTATCGTCACAGAAATCGCGAAAATCGAGTTCCCAGCGCACCTCGTCTCGCCATCGCCCGGGCGCCTCAGCCCGCAGAAACGGCCGCAACGAATAACCGTCGCATTGGCGGGGAATCTCGATGCCTATCTGGTCAAGCAAAGTCGGCATGATAATGAGCCAGAAATGGATGTTGTTCTGCCTCTTGTTCCGGGGTCGGTGCGCGAATCGATTTGGGCACTTGGTCCGCACGATACATGTCGTGATACGGCGCCGGAATCACAAACGGCGGATGCGGCGAAAGATACGACAGATGCAAAAACCATTGCCGGTCACCACTATCCGACAGATACTTAATGCCTCATCCGTCAGAAATGCGACGTTACTATGCTCGGCGCTGAATTGCGTCGGCGCGAAGGGAACACCACGCCCGTTATTAGCAGTTTCGTTGGCAGATTGGGTCCGCGGCGCAAACGCGTCGAGTTCTCCTTCCCCAAATTCATAGCCGTTGGCTTACAAATAGGCCAGCCAGCCCTGTAGATGATGGAGATTCCACGCCACCGGCACCATGCCCGGCAGCACATCCTCGTAAGTGCGAAGGGCCGGGTCGTCCGAATGATGGTTCCGCGGGTCGGCACCTACATCCGTGTATCCAAGTAACGTCCTCAAATTGTTTTTTGCACTTGCCAGAATTCATGGAAAAACCCAAAATAATCAAGTGCGGCTAATATATCGGTGGAACGCTAATTACGCCTACCCGGCCAAGTGCATCCGTATCAAGGATCAGCGGTCTTTGCCACTAACGCATTACCGACCACAATCCGGCAGGGAAACGGCCTAAGCGCTGAGGGGGCGGCTATGCCAAAACAGAAACATGCGTTAGTAGTCGACGATTCTAGATCGGCACGATTGGTATTGCGACGCATGCTGGAAAAACACGGGCTCGCCGTCCATGCACTCGAGTCGGCAACCGAAGCCCTAGATTTCCTCGCACACAACGATCCCGACGTAGTATTCATGGACCATATGATGCCGGGTATGGATGGCTTTGAAGCTGTCAAGGCCATCAAGGACAATCCCGAAACGGCAACCATCCCGGTCATGATGTATACCTCCAAGGGCGGCGACTTGTACCTCAGTCAGGCCCGGGCACTTGGCGCTGTCGGCGTATTACCGAAGACCGTCGCGCCAGCGGAACTATTTGAATCCCTGAAACTCCTGGGACTCATAGAAAACCGCCGCGGCGAAGCGGCCGCTAAAAGTGAGG
>JAOTWM010000264.1 GCA_029862885.1 Gammaproteobacteria bacterium | reverse complement strand
AAATCGGCGGCAAATTCGTCCCGAAGACTTTCGACAAAAATTTCCTTTACTCCGTAATCCTGCGCTTTACGCCGGGCCGGCTCAAGGTCTTCGTTTTGGCCGATATCCGCAGTAAAGGTCACGACTTCGCAGCCATAGGTCTCATGTAACCACGCCAGAATTACCGAGGTGTCGAGTCCGCCTGAGTAAGCGAGAACGGTCTTCTTTATAGCTTCCATAGATCGACCAATATTGATAGTGAATGACGACCGCGGATGATCGCGGCTAGCACCAATCAGGTCAAGCGAATGACATGCATCGCTTGAAATTGGCGTTGCTCTGTCATACGCTACGCCCCGAACTGTGCTAGACCTAGACGGCAGCTGTCCAGAGGAGCTATTAAATGAAAAATCCGTTGGATTCAATTACCGGCACGATCATTGCCGGCGTAGTGCTCACCGTGATCTTGTATTTTTTTGCCCGACATTTTCTGCCGCTCGGCGGAATGAGTTAGGTGAGTCGTCCGCGACCCGAGGGGGAAATATGGACCTAATCATTGACCGTTGGCTACATATTCTATCTGGAATCACTTGGATTGGTCTCCTTTACTATTTCAATTTTGTGCAAGTACCGATGCTCGGTAAAGCCAAGGCAGATGGCACTGCTGCGGGCATCACAAAGCATATCGCACCCCAGGCATTGCTCTGGTTTCGATGGGCGGCGGTAGCAACGTGGATTACCGGCGCCTACTACCTAATGCGAGCCCATGGAATTGGCGACGCTTTTATGCTGCAAGGAAGTGCCGCATTTATCGGCTTGGGTGCGTGGATGGGAACCATAATGTTGTTCAATGTGTGGGTGCTAATCTGGCCGAATCAGAAAAAGGTGCTGGGCATCGTTGATGCCTCTGACGAGGAAAAGGCAAAGGCAGGGCGCGTGGCGCTGCTTGCGTCCCGCACTAATACGATGTTATCGATCCCAATGCTATTCTTTATGATTACCGGTGCGCCGGCCCATATGCTCGGTATTTGGAATTAATTCGACTTCGTCATAGGGATGACTTAAAGCCCGGTGTTTACCGGGCTTTTTCTTGAAAGATCAAATATTTAACGCATTTCGACCGCTGCTTTAAGTGGTTTTCGAGACCCCGCGCCGCAATCGGTGACCGTCAAAATTGGCATCGCGGTAAAGAAACCGCTAGAATTTTTTCCGCGATACACACGCCCTGTACCTCTCAGGGCGTTTTTGTTTCCAACGAGTCTCTGCGGGGATTTCGGACAGCTTTCGAGCGACCCGCTCTGGACGGACCGACAAACAACTGACTGGAATCGATGTGGTTCGGCATTTTTTGACACTGATGGATTTAAGTCCTGTTGAACTCAATGGGCTAATTCAACGCGCCATCGAGTTGAAACGCGAGTATTTGGCAGGGCGAGCGTATGAACCCATGCGCAATAAAACTTTAGCGATGATATTCGATAAATCCTCGACACGCACACGCGTATCGTTCGAAACGGGTTTCACCCAATTCGGCGGCAATTCGATTTTCCTGTCACCGGCTGATTCACAACTCGGGCGCGGCGAGCCGATCGAAGATACGGCTCGGGTGCTTTCCGGGATGGTTGATATTGTTGTAATACGAACCGGTCCCCATGAAATGGTGGATACCTTCGCGACTTATTCATCAATACCGGTAATTAATGGTTTGACGGATTCGTTCCACCCATGTCAGTTATTGGCCGACATTCAAACCTATAGCGAACGCCGTGGGACTATTCGCGGCCGCAAGGTGGCGTGGATAGGCGATGGCAATAATATGTGTCACTCATGGATCAACGCGGCCCGGCAATTTGAATTTAATCTACATATCGCGGCGCCCATTGGCTATGAGCCGGATCCCGGATTGTTAGCGCAAAACGGTAGCCACGTCGAGCTTGGAGACGACCCATTGTCGGCGGCTAAAGACGCGCATATAGTTGTTACCGACACATGGGTGAACATGGGCCAAGAGCAGGAACGCATATCACGGATCGCCGCGTTTGAAGGATTTTGCGTGAATCGGGCTGTAATGCAACAAGCTGCCACCGATGCGGTGTTTATGCACTGCCTTCCCGCGTACCGCGGATTTGAGGTCGAAGCCGATGTTATCGATGGTCCGCAAAGCGTCGTTTGGGAGCAAGCCGCGAACCGATTGCACGCCCAAAAGGCGCTCATCGAGTTCTTAATGGGTGTTCCGCGGACGGAGTTTGAGCAAACCGATTGAGCTACGTCCTCGAAGTCGACGCCATCAGCTGCCGCCACGGCGGCGTTAACGTCGTGGATGGCTTGTCGTTTTTCGTTTCCCCCGGTGACCTAGCGTGCTTACTTGGACCAAGTGGTTGCGGTAAGACCACGGTTTTGCGGGCCATTGCCGGATTTCATACGGTCGATTCGGGGAGTATCCGCATTTATGATCAGCTGGTTTCATCACAAAACCGTACCGTTGCGCCGGAGCGCCGCCAGGTCGGCATGGTGTTTCAAGATTACGCACTGTTTCCACATATGACCTCAGGAGAAAATGTCGCTGCGGGACTGCGCGAAATTTCGGCTACACAGCGGGCTGATGTCGTGAACGAGACGATGCATTTGATCGGCATCGAGAACCTAAAACAGCGTTATCCTCACGAACTCTCTGGTGGTCAACAGCAACGCGTCGCTCTGGCTCGAGCACTTGCGCCGAATCCGCATTTACTATTAATGGATGAACCATTCTCGAGCCTAGATCTGGAGCTAAGGGAGCGAATCGGCTATGAGCTGCGTGATTTGCTCAAGCAACGTGGAACTACGTGCATTTTGGTCACTCACGATCAGTTCGATGCTTTTGCGCTGGGCGACCGCGTCGGTGTCATGCACGATGGCAAAATCGTGCAATGGGATACTCCGTACAACCTTTACCACGAACCGGCGACGCGCTTCGTCGCGGATTTTATCGGCGAAGGAGTTCTGTTGCTGGCTACGGTGTTGACTCCGGATTCGATGCAAACCGAGTTTGGCTTGATACGAGGCAACCGCGCGTACGATTGGGAGGCCGGAACGACCGTCGACCTATTGATCCGGCCCGACGATGTCGTCGCCGATCCACACAGCGAAATCAAGGCCGAGGTAATCCGCCGGGCGTTCAAGGGAGCGGAAATCATGTACACGTTACGACTATCAACGGGAGGAGTCATTTTATCGCTGCTACCGAGCCACACTGACTACGACGTAGGCGCACAGGTGGGGATTCGGCTACAGGTAGACCATATGGTGGCATTCGCGCGCGAGGCCGATGGTCGTTAGGCGTTGCATAGTCTTCGCAGTCCTGCTGTTGACCGTCAACACAGGGTGGTCGGTCACGCCGGAGGAGTCCGAACCGGTCAACGACTTATCGACGGTCCCCAACACCGAGCCGCAGTTGGATGCGCTGCTTGAACAAGCCACGCAACTCAAACGCGAACATCGATTAGTAGATGCCGCGGCGGTTCTGGAGCGAGCTTACCAACGAGCGACGGGACAGATCGCAATGCAAGATACAATCCGTAGGGAATTGGATTTTAATATTCCATTGCTGGAAGCCGAGCAGCGTTTCAATCGCGGTGACGTGGCGGGTGCGAAACACGTACTTCAGTGGACTCGGGGTCGCAATCGGGACAATCCGGACCGCCAACGCATCTTGGAAAATTTGCTCATCCGAATCAGCAGCATTCCAACCCAAGCGGCTGCCGAACCCACCAACAGGGACGAAGTGGTGGCACAAATTCGCGACGAGATGCGGCGATTCCGAGATCAATATAAGCGGTATCCAAACGGTTATCGCGAACTGAACTCACTGCTTGCGCCGGATCGCCCGCCACTTACCCATTTCGACGTCACCTATTATGGCCTGACAAATGGCGGCTACGTAATCGAAATTCGCAGCAAGAGCAATCCCGACAACCTAATCTCCATCCAACGCACCGGACTGTTGGAATAGGAGGTCGAGAATACCGGGGGATCCCGTTCGGGCCGGGAAATTGGCCGTTCGTCGGCAGGCTCTGGGCAACCGAGATCCTCTTTCTATTCTTGCAATTACGTCGTGGAATATGGTGATACGGCAACGCCCCGAATATGGGTACGCTGATTTATTAGCGGGCTTACGCATTTCCAAATAGTATTCAGTGCGGTGCGAATTCAGGGCCCAATACAGAGGCACAGCGTAAGGTGTTACCGAATCTGAAGAAAATGGTGACGTCGGCGATTCTGAATCGCCGCCGACTACTCATAAAATATGGCCGCAAACCGCAGACCCGCGTTATCGAACCCTATTTGTTGTTCACCAGCGATTCCGGAGCCAGCGTTTTACTTTGTTACCAGGTGCGTGGTTATTCCTCGAAAGATCGCCCGGTTCCGTTTTGGCGACCGTTTCAACTGGCTAAAATCGACCACATAGTGCCGACGGAAGAAATATTCACTCCACAGAATTCAAAAGATTATGGCGCAATTCTGTCCCTCGCCGCGGGGCAAATACAGTGCTCCATCGACGATGCGGGCGGCGACTACAACTACTTCAACCCGGCAGTCTATGGGCCACCGCCGCCCGGACGATTGGGCCGGAATAGCTGAATCAAATAACCCGAACCCCAAACGGTCCGCTTTCTCGGGAAAGTAAGATAGCAAATTGCCGCAGTGGATCGCGCCGTCCATGAGCGCGGTTCGTGCCGAATCCGGAGCGGCACCTGAGTTCCTGGCGGAAACGAACAATAAGACTTATGCGGCCAGCGACGTTTTCATTTTGGCAAGCGCCCGGCTCTCGATCTGGCGAATGCGCTCCGCAGACACCCCGTATTCGCCGGCCAGTTCGTGCAGCGTGGTTTTTTGATCCTCATTCAGCCAACGACGCTGGATAATATCCTTACTTCTCGGATCCAATGCGTCCAGTGCGTGCGCCACCTGGTCGCGCTGTGTATCGGTGGAATCCTCGTGATCGAGGATACGATCGGGCGCATAGCGGTTATCGGCGAGGTAATTACTGGGCGCCAGCACCGGACTATCGTCATTATCATCGGCGCCGTCAAACGGCACATCGATACCGCTTAGGCGCGATTCCATTTCCCGTACATCGTGGGCCGAGACATGAAGATCGTCGGCTAACTCATGCACTTCTCCATTGTTCATCCACCCCAATCGATTGCGCGATTTCCGGAGATTAAAAAACAACTTGCGTTGCGATTTCGTGGTGGCGACCTTAACGATGCGCCAATTCCGCAACACGAAGTCGTAAATCTCGGCGCGAATCCAATGCACAGCGAACGACACCAAGCGTATATCGCGCTCGGGATCGAAGCGTTTTACCGCCTTCATCAAACCGATGTTGCCTTCCTGAATAAGATCGGCTAGCGGCAGTCCGTAACCCATGTAGCCGCGCGCGACTCTAATTACGTGGCGTAAATGTGACATCACCAGCTCACGCGCCGCATCCAAGTCGCCGTGCTCGTGATAGCGGCGGGCCAACGCTTTTTCCTCGTCGGCGGTCACTATCGGCGCTTCGTTTGCGGCTTGAATATACGCCGCAAGACCCGCGCCACCACTAAGGTTCGTAGGAATGGTCAGCGCCTGATGGTTCGTCATAATTGTGATTCCTCTGTAAATCCACGTCTTATTTTAGCACTCCTAGTCACAGAGTGCCAAAACTGTTGGCAGTCGGACAATTAGAGTGCTAATTCAGCAAATAGTTTCAATATCCATATTATTATATAATAATATGGATATACAATCAATAATCATGATTGGAATCAGCCATCAATGCGCCCGATCACTACGACGAATCGCGCTGCAGGCGTCGCAAGTGACGACCGACCGTCAACCGCGATGCAGCCCATCCCAACCCACCGCCGAGCCCCAGCAATCCGAACGTCGTGCGCGCCGACATCCCGCTCAACACAAAACTGCTGCCATACAGCGTGGCGAGATCGTGAATCGGCGTGGACAGTAATCCGAGAGCCAAACGCACCACCATCCACGCCAACGCGGCACCGAGCACACCCTGCAACAACCCTGCATACAGGAACGGTCTGCGCACGAAGGCCGGCGTCCCACCAATCCGATCAATAATCTCTATTTCATCGCGCCGATTTAGCACCGCCAATCGTGTCGTGTTGCTAATAATCAGTACCACACCGAGACCGAGCACCACGGCGAGCACGGCGATTCCGCGTCGCGCCAGTCCCAGCAACGCATGCAATCGCTGCACCCATTCCAGATCCAGTTGTACCAACTCTACGCCCGGCAAATGCTGCAATTCCTGCGCTAGGCGCTGCACCGCCTCCGGATCACCTGTAGTGTCGGCTGGGCGTACCACCAAAACTGCAGGAAGCGGATTTTCGGGTAATTCATCCAAAGCCGCACCGAATCCGGAATGTTGTTTAAATTCGTCCAAAGCCTCAGTAGCGGACAAAAACGTGACGGCACTGCCAGGTGCACGGCGCTCGATATCCACCGCCATACGTCGTGCCGCGGTCGTATCGATCCCTGGCTCGAGAAACAAGGACACTTGCGGGCGACCGCGCCATTGCTCCGTTGCCGATGACAAGTTTTCCACCAACACCATCAAACTTACCGGTAGTGACAAAGCAATACCCAGCATGGTGGCAGTTAGCACCGTCGGCAGTGGCGATCGGATGAGCTGCCCGAGCGTAGCAATAAGAACTTGGGCGTGACGCAGCCCGTAGCTAATCAATCGCGCCTTCATCACCTCCCCGCACTAATACACCGGCACTAAGCTCGAGAATTCTTTTGTCGGAACGCTGCAGATGACGTTGATCGTGGGTGGCTACCAGCACGGTTACCTGATGCTGGTTAAACGAATAAAACAAATCCATGATCTCATCCGCCAAGTCCGGATCGAGATTGCCGGTTGGCTCATCCGCCAATAACAGATCAGGGCGGTTA
>JAOTWM010000263.1 GCA_029862885.1 Gammaproteobacteria bacterium | reverse complement strand
TCATCCCTGCGATGACCGGTTTCTCCGGATCGGCTGTTCTCAATGGCAATACTTTCACCATCGATGTGCCGGCTTCTCAAATGAACGAACCGGGGTTCACTTGCACAGGCACCATCCGGTTTGCAGGCACCATTGCGGGTAACACCATAAATGGCCGCACCGCAGGACTGAATCTCAGTTGCAACGGTATTTCAGGCATATTAACAGGCACGTTTACCCTGCAAAGAACGGGTCCTGCGCGAGCCATATCGGGCAGCACCCTAGGCGATGGCATTCGGGAGGCGATATCCACCATGCGGTGAATGTCCTTTTCAGGTATTCGAATTTATTAGGTAGGGATCGGGTTATGCGGATCTATTGACGCGCATAACCCGTCAGGCAGGAAGTCTAGGGAATCTGATAGGAGAAATTACAATTTAACCGTTGTCATCATCGTTTCCAATGTATCCCTGCGTGAGGCAATTCAAGGGAACTAGCTCTGGATTTTATTCAGTACAAAACCGTACCAATAGCAAAGCGAGGCAAGAACATGAAATTGAAGTCTTCTGTTACAGTAATTATATCGCTACTATTCGTTTCGTTACTTTCGGCATGTGCATCCACCAGCAAGTTGACGGTGGAAGAAAAGGAGCAGGCGATAGCAGGGTATCAACTACCGACGCAACCAACAGGAAATGAAGCATTGGTATATATCGTAAGACCTGACAGCGGCGGATCCGCCGTTCGATTTAAGGTATATCTTGATGGACAAAAAGAAGATGGAAAGTACATCGGATATACAAGGGGCAAGCAATATCTAACCGTTCCCGTATCTGTTGGGAAGCATGTTATCAATTCAAAAGCAGAGAACTGGGCAAGTGTTGACGTCTCAGCAAACGACGGAGACATCATCTTCTTGACGCAAACTCCTAGATTAGGCTTTATGTTTGCAGGGAATAATCTGGAAAAGATTGATAGTCTCGACGGAAAGTATTTTATGAGTAAGTACGGACTTGCGTTAGGCACGTATGTCGATGAGGACGGGAAGGCGATGCAACAATAGATCGTAAACCACAGCAAGAGCAAGCCGGTTAGACAGCGGCTCGCTACTGAGCGCCTAGTAGGCAAATTATTGGATGTTATTGGCGTTCAGCCGAATAAATTAGATTATTGGAGGTGAAGGACTGAGCCGAGACGGCCTGTTTCCTGGGTTGCCTCCTGATCAGTCCTTCCTGAAGTTAACAATAGCTCCTCCAGCTATTCGCTAGTTCTTTTCTTTTGAGGGTATTTCCTTTCCCTCCGACTTCTAGCCACTAATGATCAAGCTAAGGCTGTTGGCGAGCAGAACACCACACTACATAGGCCGGAATTATCTTCAGCACGCGGCAAATTGCCTGCGGCCTTGGCGGCAACCGCCTGCCGCCGAAGTGCAAAGCAGCACTCCTTTGACAATCGAAACCGAGAGGAGAAACAGCAATGTTCAAATCATTCAAGAAGCTAATTATTCTGAGTTTAGCATCCCTACTGACGGGGTATGCGTTAACGATTACCACCGCTTCGGCGCAGGCAGTCCCTGCACCTGAACCCGGAAAGGCCCTTATTGTTTTTATGCGTCCTTCTTCTTACGGTGCGCTGAATAGGTCTTCCGTTTTTGATATTACTTCGGGCAAAAACGAAATTATCAGTATATTGCGTGCAAAAAAGAAACTAGCCTACAGTGTCAACCCAGGTAAACATCTGTTTATGGTCATAGCGGAAAACGCGGACTTTATGGCGGCCGATGTGGAAGCAGGTAAGACCTATTACGTGCTCGTCCAAGTGAGATCGGGGGTATTGAAGGCACGATTTTCGATAGTTCCGATCAGCAAGCATGAACTCGACGGTGAGGAATTTCGCAAGTGGGACAAAAATACAATGTTTGTTGGAATCGATGAAAAGTCCGCTGCTTGGGCGCAGAAGAAAGCTTCGAGCATTGAGAAAAAAAGGGCAAAGTACATCGTGAAATGGAATAATAAATCGGCTGACGACAAGGCGGCACGCACCCTGCAGAAAGACGACGGTATCGTAGTGACCGAACAAGCGCGCCGGCCCACCCCGACCTACCTGAGCACGGAGGAGATCATCGAGGTGTACTCCGGGAAGACCTACACGGGTGAGAGCGAAGGGCAGACCTGGCAGGAAACTTATAGACCTCACAAGACGCTTGAGAAAGCGCTGGCCGGCGAAAAAGCGAAGATCACCGGTGTGTGGGGCGGTTATCCTTACCGGGCAACGTGGTGGGTTAAAGATGCTATGCTGTGCGCTGACTATCCGGACGATGATAATGACGACTGTTGGAAAGTTGAGCGTATCAATGACACGCAAAATAGGTTCTACAGTCAGAAGGAGCCCGGCAAGAGCGAAGTAGAGACGCTGGTTGCACAGTAGGTTCTCTGGAACGACTGCTAGAGTTTAATTTCCACTCGACCAGCATTGCCAGAAGAGATCGAATGCCTCACTGAGATTTTGGGCGAAGAAGTAGTGCTCGATGAGCTAGCAGAACATCCCGTGGATTTTCTCCCGGCCTTTCAGTTAAACGTTGTCGCTGCACATCACAGCCCGCCTAAAACCCGCAAATTGGCCTGAAAGAGTTGCTGTGTAAGGGTTTCAGCCGATTTAGTCTAAAACGACTGAACGCCACATACCCCCTCTGAAACCCGCATAGAATAAGGCTTTCCGGGAAGTCACCTTTTGGCTGATGCGAGAGACAAAGCCAGTTCTAGGCGTAAGGCTATGCTCCTGATGATCGAGCAACTATCCTAAGCTTTGGCTGTGCTGAAGCGCTTTGTCCAAGACCTAGATCAGCACTTGGGCGAGGACTCGCCGGTGTGCAGTGCGGCCTCACAGACGCCAACCACTATGGGGGATGAATCATTTACAAGAAAAAGGGGCGCTCAGTGAGCGCCCCATCGCCCTAAAGCGATTTAATAATTACGGCTGGGTGACTTCAGCACCGCAAATATCTCCAGCGACCGGCCCTTCACAAGCTAAGATTGGATCACCAAGTTCGGGGCCATCTATCTGGCAGTCAGATCCTGTTCGCACAAAATCAGTAAAGGTGTCAACGCCATCAAAACATGAATCGATGGTCCCCGCAAAGTGATTGTCGTGGCCTCTGGTTTTACTGTTAACAGAAATTTCTACATATCGCATGTTGGGAACACCAACTGCATCAACAACACAACCACAGTGAAGGATTGTTGACTTACCGGGGGGGGCAGCCATTGCGCTGCTCGCGATACCAAACACACTCAAACATGCCATTGAAACGACCAGTCTTTTCATCTTTCAATACTCCTATGTAAGTTCTAACTCCAAACCCCTTTTGAGGTTTGCTACCGCTGGCGTGCTGATTTTTCTGATAGTGGCGCACCCGCGATTACTCTTTTCCTCAGAGACGAGCAAGGCACCCAACACTAGTGAATTTATACCTGATTTTTACCTTTAGTTGACCTGGAATGAATCGCCACATAAGACAGATCAGAGGCGTCTGCCGACTGACGGGAGGTTGATATCGGTACCACTCATTAGTTGTTTATTGCTTACTAATGAAGCCGCAGATATTCAGCTTGATTCGACGCCAATTGGCACGATTTTTGACGCGGCAAATGGACGAAAAATGAGGAGTTCGAGATGGCTGTGCCTGTCCTCTATGGTGACGATCAATTAGCGCTTGTGGGGTTCCGTGCCAGGCAAAATGTTAATGGGCGACCCGTCGCCGTATCGCAAAGTCTTGTAAGCGCACCGAGATCACTACGGCTAAGGGTGAACGGTGGTTTTGTTCAGATAGCAACTCGTTCGACAACGCGGCCAATCCCTTCTCAAGTGCAGAGACAAATTCAATCGGAACACATTCGCAATGCGACAACTGATGTGTTGCGATAACCGAGCAACAAGCCTAAACCTGATTAGCTAAAGAGTCTCTTAAGGAAAAGCTCTGTGCCCAAAACACTTTGACGACGTACACGCAAGATAAAAGGCGGAAAACAATGATGAATATTAAGCAAGTTATAAGCGCAGTCGTAATTGGTACAACACTGACATCTATACTTGTTGTTTTGCACCGAATACTGACCCGGGGTTTGCATCGAAAATTGACCCGCCTGGGTGAGCCAGAGTATGGCTCAGGATTTGGATGATTTTCTAGTCTTGGCCTCCTTTTTGGTGTTTGAGGAACTGTGTTTGAAGCGGTAGCTGTCGTTGCCCGTTTCTACGATATGGCAATGATGGGTGAGCCGGTCGAGCAGCGCTGTGGTCATCTTCGGGTCACCGAAGACTGTGGCCCATTCCGAGAAGCTCAGATTGGTCGTGATCATGACACTGGTGCGTTCGTAGAGCTTGCTCAGCAGATGAAACAGCAAGGCGCCGCCGGCTTGTGAGAACGGTAAGTAGCCGAGTTCGTCGAGGATGACGAGGTCGACATGGGCGAGCCGATTGGCCGTGTAGCCGGGCTTACCGTTGGCTTTTTCGATCTCGAGCTGGTTAACGAGCTCGATGGTGGAGAAGCACCGGACCCGCAAGTGATGATGCATGATGGCTTGGACGCCGATGGCGGTGGCGAGATGTGTCTTGCCAGGCCCCGGTCCGCCGATAAAGACAACATTGTGGGCGTTCTCGACGAAGTCGCAGCCGTGCAGGGATTTGACGAGGGTCACGTCGACAGCGCTGTCCTGGAACTTGAAGCCTGAGAGATCGCGATACGCGGGGAACCGCGCGGCCTTCATCTGGTAGTTGATCGAGCGGACTTCGCGCTCACTGACTTCGGCCTTGAGCAGGTCCTCGAGCACGGGCTCGGCTTTTTGGAATGCCGGACCGTGCTGCGCGGCCAGTTCCGCAATGGCTTGCGCCATGCCATGGAGCTTCAACGACTTCATCGTTGTGATCATCGCCTCAGCCTGCATGGACCCGCCCTCTTAAGTGATCGTAGCGTGTCACGTTGGCCTTGGGCTCGTCGATCAAGCGCAAGCCAGTCGGTGCATCGACCGGCGCCGGCGGCGCCGCATCGAGCAGGCGGCTGAGGATATTCAAGACATGCTGCTTGGACACCGGCCCGGCTTCGAGTGCCAGCTCAACGGCGCACAGCACGGCTTGTTCATCGTGATGGAGCACGAGAGACAGAATCTCGACCATCTCCCGATCCCCGCCTGGGCGTTTAAGCAACACGCCTTGCAGTCGCTTGAAGCCCTCCGGCAGTTCAGCGAACGGCGCGCCGTTCCTGAGTGCGCCGGGTTTACGCTGAATAACTGCAAGATAATGCCGCCAATCATAGATCTTGCGCGCAGGCCGATCGTGGCCGCGGGTGAACACTCGGGCGTGCTCAGCGACGACCTGACCCTCGGCAGCAATCACAACCCGATCGGCATAGGCACGCAGACTCACGGGGCGGTTCGCATACGAGGCCGGTACGCTGTAACGGTTGCGGCCGAAGGCCACCAGACAGGTCGGCGAGACGCGTTTGGTATCTTCCACGAAGCCATCGAACGGCGGCGGCATCTTCATGAGATGATCTTGCTCATCGGTCCAAACGTCGCCGATCGTGCGGCACGTCTGCTCGGGATGGCGGATCTGGCTCCACAGCGCGATACAGCGGCGTTCGAGCCAGGCGTTGAGTTCCGCCAAGTCGGCGAACTTGGGTACCTGGTGCCAGATCCGGGGCCTGGCATCACGCACGTTCTTCTCGATCTGGCCCTTCTCCCAGCCAGCCGCTGGTGTACAAAACTCGGTCTCGAACAGGAAGTGACCGGTCATGGCCCGGAACCGAGCGTTGACGACGCGCGCCTTACCGCGGCCGACTTTATCGACCGCCGTCCTCATGTTGTCGTAAATGCCGCGCTTGGGGACACCGCCGAGCGCTGATAACGCATGGTTATGCGCATCGAACAGCATCTCGTGCGTCATCAACGGATAGGCTCTGAGCATGAACGCCCGGCTATGGCAGAGCTTGAACTGCGCCACCGCAAGCTTCAACCGCTCTCGCCCAATCACCGCAAAGTCCTCGCTCCAGTCGAACTGAAACGCCTCACCCGGCGCGAATACCAGCGGGACATAGGTGCCGCGGCTCACCCGCGCGGCTTCCTGTTGGTGCCGCCGCCAGGCCCGGGCAAAGGCCGCAACCCGGTCGTAAGACCCTCGATAGCCAAGCGCCACCAGGTCGCCATACAGCTGCCGAAGATTACGCCGCTGCTTGCGGCCCCGCGTTGACTCGCGCTCCAGCCACGAGGCCAAAATCTCCGCATAAGGATCCAGCTTGCTCGGGCTCTTGCGCTTCGGATAAACCGGCTCCAGCTGCCCATTCGCCAAATACTTCCGGATCGTGTTGCGGGACAGCTTCGTTCGCCTGGCAATCTCGCGTATCGATAACCCTTCGCGTAGATGCCAGCGCCTAATCACACTCAATAATGCCACGTCGATCACTCCTCATATCTCCTGCTCCGAAGCAGGACAAGGGTTTACACGTGGGTCAAAATTGGATGCAAATACCTACGCTAGGTGGGTCAGTTTTAGATGCAAATCAACATTCGGACACACTGATTGGAGACTGGGGAGGCCGGTTCAATAGCAGCGGTTCGGCCAGTGGTGAGATAAAGCTGCGGATCACCGAAAGAGATAACGAAAACTATACCGGTCATATTCTGGAAATCTCAGGAGGGAATCCGTCCCTTATCTGCAAAGGCGCACCCATCAAACTTAATCGCAGAGGAAGCCGGTATGCGGTCTCGTTTAACCGCAGAAATGTTTGTCACGCTAAAGGGGAATTTATATATACCGGTCAGGCGTTGAACGGGGAGGTTCTATTTGAGCGATCTCGAAGTCGAGTAGGAATAAGTTTGACTAGATTGGGTCGGGATATCTCCAGCGTGCAAACTTTGGCTGCCGGCAACCACCAGGTCGAGCGGAATTTGACCCTGGCGG
>JAOTWM010000262.1 GCA_029862885.1 Gammaproteobacteria bacterium | reverse complement strand
AAACGCATCGTATCAGCCTCTGGTATATTGTCAATCGATCGGTCGATGGGTGTCCGGAATTTCGGTGATCCGGCTGGCAATCGATGGGTGTCCGGAATTTAGAATTTAATCCGGTATTTAAGGCCTATCGAGACATGTTGAATACCGTCTACGAGCGCCTGTTGAAACTGAAAAATGAAGGAGCATCGGTGGAGGATGCCGTCATGCAAGAACCGCTCGCCGATCTCGAAGCGCAATGGGGCGGTGGCATTTTTAACGGGGAGAAATGGATCGGCATTGTCTACCCTGCGGTCTACTAATAATTATTCGATTTTCGGCTTTCGAGCCAAAAGACATTCGTTCTGAGAAAAATGTGGTCTGCCCCCCAATTAAAGTAAGGGCCACGCGGACAGCGTCCGCGTGGCCTCACTTAAGTGCTATAGGGAGGGGGGAACATCGCCGCCAATTCCCGGCCAAGCACATGTTAACTGCAACGGTTATCCCTTCACAAAAACTTCGTACTCCTCCTGGCTAATTGCGCCGCTGCTGTCCACATCGACGATTGCAAACGCCTCGCGTAGGGCCTCGTGGGCCATTGCTTCCTCGGCAGTAATTTGGCCATCCTTATCGACGTCCAAATCGACAAATTCCGGCATCTCCTGGGCAAATGCAGTCGATGCCAGAAAGGATAAGCTAAGGCCAGCTACAAGGGGTGCAAGATCTTTCATAATACTCTCCTCTGGGTGTAAACATTCTGCGTCCTTGCTGGAAATCACCATCCCGTGGTTACAATTAAGGAATGCAATACCCGTGCCAACCTTCGGTAGAGCGTTACACCGCAACCACTATCGGGTCATGGTGTTTGATAATTTCTGAGATATGGGCCGGCGAACTGATATTGCCGGTGCAAACTGTCGCCAATCGCAGACACCGATCCGCGGCGCTGCGATAGCGGCTTGAATAAGCTCGATTTTGTTTGTCGCTGTTTAGCGACGCCGGATATCAGTGCACTTTGAAGGCCGCGGGATCGATTTGGAATCGAGACAGCAGCTTGTAGAAATCCGTGCGGTTGCGTTTTGCGAGCCGGGCGGCACGGGTCACGTTGCCATCGGTGATCTTGAGCAGTTGCGACAGATATTCCCGGGTGAATTGATCTCTGGCCCTCGAGAAAGACAACAACTCATCGGCGTTCGGCCCAAGCGCCTGCTCGACGAGCCGGGCGTTGATGACTCGCGTCGGAGACAGGACCACGTTCTGTTCCACCACATTGAATAAGTGGCGGACATTTCCCGGCCACTTCGCGCCCACCAACCTATCCATGGCCTCGGGGGCGTAGACTTTTGCGGGTTCCTCTCTTTTTCTGGCTAAGAGCCCGAGACAGTGTGTCACCAATAACGGTATGTCCTCGCGCCGCTCCGCGAGTGGTGGAATGTGCAGATTGATCACGTTGAGTCGGTAGAGTAAATCTTCTCGAAATGCGCCCTGGGCTGTGGCGGCATGCAAATCACGATGGGTGGCAGAGATTACCCGAACATTTACTGGGGTGGCCTTGGTGCTCCCAATGGGCCGGATCTCTCCCTCCTGAAGTGCGCGCAAGAGCTTCATCTGCAACGCAGACGGCATGTCACCAATCTCATCCAAAAATAGCGTGCCGCCATCGGCGGCTCGAAATAGCCCTTTGTGGTGTCGCAACGCGCTCGTGAACGCGCCGCGCTCATGGCCGAACAACTCGGACTCAAGCAGTTGCTCGGGAATCGCGCCACAGTTGATGGCCACGAATTCGCGGTCACTACGGGGGCTTAGCTTGTGGATCGAACGCGCGAGAAGCTCCTTGCCCGTGCCGCTCTGACCGGTTATCAGCACACTCGTGTCGGACTGCGCCACCCGGTTAGCGCGAGCCAGCAGCTCGTCCATCCGCGCGCTGCAACTCACCATTTCACCGCCCGCACCGCCATTGAGATATTCCGGAGCCGCCGCCTTAAGGGCTTTGTTCAGTTCGTCGCGCAGAATCTCCTTGTCCACGGGTTTCGTTAGAAAACTGAAAGCCCCCCGATGCGTCGCATCGACCGCGTCGGGGATCGTGCCGTGGGCGGTAATAATGAGTACCGGCAGCCCCGGACGCCGACTCTGTATTTGATCCAGCAAATGCAACCCGTCCATGTCGTCCATTCGTAAATCGGTGATTACGGTTTGCGGTTGAAAGGTTTCGAGTGCACTTAAGGCGGCCGCGCTGTTTTCAACGCTTTTGACATCGTGGCCGAAGGCCCGCAGCCGCAATCCCAACAACCTTAACAAACCCGGATCGTCGTCGACTAATAGGACTCGTGCCGTGCCGTTATCCATCGGGTATGACCTCTTGGTTTGAACGTTCGATAGAGCGTTCAATGTAGGTGAGATCTCGAATTTTTTGGCGCAGATCCGATAGCTCGGAATTCTTTCGTTTAATCTCTGCCTCAAGCTGCCGGTTGCTGCGCCCTGCCGTACTGGACTGAATTTCCAAATCCCGCAGATATAACTTGTAGCCGATCAGCTTGCGCTCGATTGCGGCGTTGTTTTCAATTTCGGCGAGAGAAAGATTGACAAAATCTTGTACTGGCGCAGACAGTTTCGCGGTGGAGCGTAGTGCCTGACGCAGGGCGTTACCGGCCACCTCGTAGTCCTCACCCGTCGCGCCGGGTCCGCTCAGGACGATCGCCAGACGGATCTTGTTGGCCGGCGTCGGTGCTGCGTCGAGTCTATTAACGACCTCATCGCGCATCACTTTGCGATCCACTCCCGGCATTTCCATGACCCGGCGCTTGAGGTCGAGGTATGACGCAACGGATTCCAATTCCAGGCTCTGCGAGTCAGGCATGTGCACGCAACCCCACAGAACACCGATCAGTAGCGAAACACATACAGCTCTAAGCACCATCGGCAAGGATTCCCAACGGCAAACTGATGCGAAAACGAGCGCCCAGGGGCACATCCACGAGGCTGATTGTGCCGCCATGGGAAACGATGCAATCTCGACTCACGGACAATCCCAAGCCGCTGCCTCTGACATAGGAATCCATCGGCGGTGCCCCTTTGTAAAGCGGCTGAAAAATGAACTTCTTGTCTTGCGGGGATACACCCGGGCCGCAATCGGAGATCTCGATTTGCAACTGGTTATCGGTGCGACGTGCGCTGATCGTGATTTCGGTTCCGGTGGGCGAAAACTTGATCGCGTTCGACAGAAGATTCTCCAAGGCTCGGTGGAGCTTCTCGCGATCCGCCTCGACAATGAAATCCTCGCCTGAAGTCACCAGCGACAACCGCTTCCCTTCCAGCGTCAATCGATGATCGCGTCTGATGTCGTTCACGAGCGATCTCAGCCCAAAGCGAGAGTTGTTGAGCTCTTCGTCCAATTGGTGGCGTGCGCTGAAATCCAAAAGATTTTCTATGAGCGCCTGAAGGTCTAAGCTTTTGTCGCGGAGTATTTCAGCGACTTCGGCCTGGGTTGGATTGAGACTTCCTAGGGTTCCATCGATGAGCAGTTCAGTGCCCTCGCGAATGCTTGCCAACGGGCTCTTAAGTTCGTGGGATATGTGTCGCAGGAATTTCCGCTTGGCCTGTTCCGACTCAGCCAGGCGTGTTCGAAGCCAATCGAGATCGTGCCCGAGAGACTCGAACTCTTGAGGCCCACCGATTGCGACTGCCCGATCGAAATCCCCTTCACCCAGCCGGTGTATGGCACGGCCAATCTGGCGTACCGGACGAACGATCAGCGCCGTAAAAAACAACACCAAAACGATTGTGCTCCCAATCAACGCAGCGGCTTGCCAGCTGAGACCACGCAGCGCTTTGCGCGAGGCCTCCTGAAGGGCCTCCAAATCCGCTTGCACCCGTTTCCAGCTTGCGGACACCACGGCTTCGGCGATCAACTTCAAATCACTGAGCGATTCGATTGCGTTAGTCACCGTTGCGGACTTTGGCGCGTGATCGCTGAGACTCGCGGCTATTGTTTTGCTGTCGCGCTCCATCCGTACTAAGTTCGCGCTCATCTCCGCGTTCTGATCCATTGCCTGAAGCAGACCAAGACTGTTCAGCAATCGATGTTGTTTCTCTTCATACAGCTCGAGTAGCGACGCCTCGCCCAATACTTGGTATTGCCTGGCATTGCGTTCCATGGCCATCAATTGCTCAGCCAGCAACGCACTCTCCTTGGTCATCAGCGCCACCGCAAACACCAACTGTTCGGTTCGCTCAGACAATTTATCCACCTGAGTGACGGAGCTGATAGCACCCACAATTAGCGGCAGTGAGACAAGCGAGAACCCTAATAACAAGAGCCCTCGCATTGACTTCGGCCGGGGAAGCGTCATGGCAAGCACCGGTTAGTCATGAACAGTTACCGCAGCAGCCGAGACCGTCGCGGCCCTAAGTCTCACGCCTGATGACTTGGCCATCCACGCACGGCCGGTATGGTTAGAACGCGAGCAGTGAACCGTAACGTCGGCTCGCATCGCAGACGACGTCTCGACTGAATACGAAGTACGGAGAATGTTGCAACAATCGGCCGTTGCTTTGCATCGGCGCTAACCGCGCCCGGACAGATGTACCCTGCGAGCGACGGCCGCGTGGGGTCACAATCTATCGAATTCTCCTTAACCCAGAGAATTCCCCCTAATGACCCCAAAGCTCGATCGGTTTCCGATCACTCTTGTGAGCTTTCCGATAAGCGGCACCACGACGCCGGTGGGGGCTAGCGTACCCAAGACGAAAACGGGAACGGCTGTGCTGATTTATTGCCCTACATGGATGTAGGTAATGAGCGAGAGCGCGCTTAGTGGGACATGACCACCGGCACGGTCATACAATTGAACAATGTTCGCGTGACGCCACCGAGAACCAACTCACGAAGCTTGGCAGTTCCGTATCCTCCCATGATCAGGATGTCCGCCCCTGAATCGGACACTTTGTTGAGGATTACGGTTGATGTGCTCAGTCCACCACTGGGAATCCGGGCCACGCGGTTCTTGATACCATGGGCGGTCAGATGCGCCGACAGGCCTTCACCAGGCTCAGTATTCATGTTGTGCACCACGTCATTCGCATCCACGACGACGAGCTCCACCGTTTCCATCTGTTCAAGCAAGGGCAGGGCATCGTGCACCGCCCGGGTGGCTGCCGCACTGCCGTCCCACGCGATCAAGCCCCGGCGACAGGGAATGGTATGAGCACCGATATAGGGCATGAAGAATACCGGCCGACCGGAAGCAAATAGCACTTCCTCGGACAAATCAGAAATGAAACCCGCGTCCGGTCTCTTCGGATTGGCCTGACGCATGATGCTTATATCGTAATTGCGCGCGAACCTGGAAAGTTTCACCGGCGCACGGCCTTCCATGCACTCCATAATGCAGGTATCACACTCTACGTTTTGTTTAGCCGCCGTCTCCGAAAAGTCCTGGGTGACCGCTTCCGCCTCTTCGCGGGCTTTTTCCTTCCATTTGTCGCCTTGGGCAAGACTCAGCTGGAGCATAGTGCTGGCGGTCGGCAATGCGTTAACCACCACGCCCGTGAGCTTGGCGCCGAATTTTTCAGCCATTGCAATGGCTGTTCTGACCCGCTCTTCATTTGAAGCGCCCTGGTCAAGATAGACCAATACATTCTTATACTGCATTTCTGTTTCCTACTGGTTTTGAATACGACGATTATTGTGCGGTGTGCAAAGTATTTCCTTGACTTGCATCACGAAGCCCTCGGCAATTGTATATCGGTTCGGCTCAATACGGGATCCCGTGGTGGGTACCGAGCTTTCCATTCGAATTATGGTTTCTTTCCGCCAATCAGCCGCAGGTAATCGGTGCAACCTAAGCCCCATCCAGTGCGAGTCCCACCTCAAAATACGCTCCCGGTCCCCTCTTAATATCCTAAAGATAATTATTGATGCGATCATCATCTGTTTCGTTCAGCAATATAACATTGTGCTTAAGTTGTGCCGCTTTCTGACGTCTGGTGGAGTCAGCGTAGCGAACTCGATGCACTTTGTTAGGCATTATTGACACTCTAAATTCAGCAGATTAAGAACAATCATAAGTATCGCCACAATTGGTACAATTCCAGTCAATATAAATGCAAGAATTCTAAATTCGATGGACTCCGATTCTTTCAATAGAACAAAAATGCTAATACAAAAGCTTACGCAAACTATTACCCACACCCAAAATGACAAAGGTATTTTCGCGGTGCCGGTTTCCGAACATTCAGCCATAACTCCCCCCGACTGATGGAGAAGAATTAGGAAAATCAGTCCGATACAGGACACAGACACTACCCAAAGTGCTTCTTTTATTTCGATCTTCCTATCCATCCGATCTACTCTTCTTTCTAAATGTATAACGTATAGATATGGAAAGATGTCTAACGTCTGGACTCACTGGCGGCGACGAAGCGCAGCGCAGGAACCGTCTATGTCAAGCCCCCTATTACGCGGCTGACCCGGAGATTTGTACATTTGGAATCCAAATTCGTTGTCTGCGTTCGAGGCGACTACCGGCGCCCTCTCCATCAAAGTTTGTTGCTGACCGACGTATCGACGATGAATCTACGCCCTTAAACGTATTGGCGTTCACGACCGCATACTCAGGCTTCATGCGGCAGGTGTTGTCCTGCACGGAACCGAGATGACTTATCGCATCGGCGCGTATAGGGGGCGAATGGAAGATAACCGACCTGGCTGACGGGTGCCAACGCTGGGAGTGGGGCTGTAGCCGCTCGCCGAGTGCTGTTGGGCGCAAATACTCGGTGGAAACGGGTGAGGTGTAACCTGCGGTTTGGGCACGAGCGCGGCCAGGCGCGCCATGAAATCCAGCAGCTCCGGGACGATATGCGAGACTGTAAATTAAATTGTGTAACTGCTTATAGGCCGATAATCTCTATGATAAAGGAGAAGGTAAATGAGCAAAACCGAGATACCAGAAGATATCGCGGCGTT
>JAOTWM010000016.1 GCA_029862885.1 Gammaproteobacteria bacterium | reverse complement strand
GTTCGAATCCTTTTACGTACTACTGGCGCTGCTCCTGTTCGGAGCTGCATTTACTGCGACCTTTTTACCACGCAGGCTCTAGGATGCCGCGCTCAGCCGCCGGTCTTGACACCGATCGAGTATAAGTAGGATAAACACCTTTTCCCCGAAATCAAAAAGTATTGATTGACCCCAAAACCCTGTTGTTTTCCTCCAATCTGAGAGTGGCCACGCTAATTACACTCACATTAGCTTTGTCATTCGCCAGATTCCATCAAATTCACCCGCTTTTTTGGCAAGTCCCCGAATCTTGAAAAACCGGACCCCTGCCGTAGTATGCAGCATTTTGAAAAATGTGGTTTTCGCCTCACACACCATCAGAACTTACGGCGGTGCACGGCTTTGTGGCAACTGTCCCTGTTCGGGTACGGCTTGTTTTTCCAGATGATCAAGTATCTTTTTGATCACCACAGGGTCTTCAATACAGGCGATCACCTTAACCCCGCCACCGCATTGAGCACACGTTTCGACATCAATATCGAAAACCCGCTTTAGTCGCTGTGCCCAGTTCATCGACGCTCGGCGTTCATCGGGTGTTCTATCCTGTGAATCATCAATTACCTTGACCTTACTGGCCTTGCCACGCCCGGCAGGCGTGACCAGGGCGCGATGCTTACTATTCGGCGCGAATACGCCGTGGAAGCGAGTGAGGTTCACTCGTGGCTTGGGAACCAGGGCTGCCAGCTTTGATATGAAATCCAGTGGCTCAAAGATGACGTGGGTGGTGCCATCATGATAGGGGGTCTTTAACTGGTATCGCACCATACCATTACGGGTGAGGGACAGGCGTTTTTCTGCTACCGGCGGCCGGGCACAGACGCAATTATCCCTAAGCGTCTAAGTACCCTACATCCCTGTAGGGCAATATATCGGCAAATACGTTCCAGCTTTTTCCGCTCATGGGATTTGGTCGCCACACCGGCATGCAGCGAGAAACCATCTACCTTGCCGACCCACTCCTCTGGATCGCTTGGGGGCATCGTTTGCAGGGTAAATACCTTGCGGCCCTGTCGTGGTCCAACTGCAACCCGGTAAGTCACCGAAGACCCATGCAATTGATGCATCGGGTCTTGCTCATCTTCAACTGTATTTGCGTTGAGGTAGCCATGATCGGCATCCCGCTCCAGAAGGCCTTGTCGCTCTAGATATCGGCCAATCCGTTTGGCGATGGTATGGGTTAATCTGGCGAGTTCTTCACTTGTTGGTGGTTGGATCCACTGAAATCTGGTTCGGTGGCCAACGGCGGGGCCCGCACTGGATGCGGGACTGGTGGCGGCGATTCAGTACGATGCCCGTCCAATAATAGCAAACCATCCTATCGTACGGTATATATGGCTGCATGCCAAAAACGGCACCTGGGGAGACCCGAGAAAAAATCTATTCATATGTCCGGGATAAAATCCTCGCGGGGCAATCTCCGTCTCTGAGCGAGGTACAGGAAGCCTTTGGATTCAAAGTCAAAGCGAGCGCCCGGGAGCATTTGCTCAAATTAGTAGAAACAGGAAGGCTTACACACGCACCCGGCCAAGACCGTGGGCATGGTCTCCCGGATCAGATTAGTCTGGGCATGATCCCAATACTGGGCCAAGTTCAGGCCGGCACTCTCATCGAGGCAATAGAAGCTCCCGATGGCTATAAACCAGTCAAGGCAGAAGAAGCTGAGGGAACATTTGCATTGACGGTTGTGGGCGAAAGTATGAAGGACACGGGAATCCATGCGGGTGACATCGTACTGGTAAATCGAAACGCCCGAATCAAAAACGGGGACATCATCGTATCGATGCTCAATGGTGAGGCCAATATCAAGACGTTTTTTAAGCGAAACAAAAGAGTCATTTTACAAGCGGAGAATCCCGATTTCGC
Organism: Gammaproteobacteria bacterium; assembly: GCA_029862885.1. Lineage (GTDB taxonomy): Bacteria > Pseudomonadota > Gammaproteobacteria > Arenicellales > JAOTWM01 > JAOTWM01. The sequence goes on along the minus strand of JAOTWM010000016.1, from coordinate 26,021 downwards.
CGACATCCCGATTGGCCCCGACGACGGTGATTTTCAGGTATTAGGGCGGGTGTTTGAAGTCAGGAGAAGACTTTGAATAGCCGTCTCAAAGCAGATGTGGACTATTTAGACAGGCTGAATACGTCACAACTCAATGCAGCTTCATACGGCATCGAGAATAACGGTCTGTGCGGTCCACTTTTAATTATTGCGGGGGCCGGTACTGGCAAAACGACAACGCTTGCTCACCGTTACGCTCATCTGATCATCAATGGTATTTTCCCAGATCGGATCATGCTGTTGACCTTCACTCGAAGGGCCGCGGCCGAAATGAGCAGAAGGGCAGAACAAATTGTAACTCAGGCCCTTAAGTCAAATAGATCAACCAACAAGATCGCTGCACTCGGTAGTTGGACTGGGACTTTCCACAGTATTGCCAATCGGATTTTGCGGGAATATCACCAGAACCTGGACCTTGATCCATCATTTTCTGTCATTGACAAGGCTGATGCAGCAGATCTCCTGGACCTGGAACGCCACGCGCTGGGACTTCAGACCAAAGAAAAACGGTTCCCACAGAAAACGACCTGTCTGGAAATTTACTCACGCACCGTTAATGCACAACGTCCACTTGCAGAGGCACTTGAATTATGGTTTCCGCACTATCAGGACCGTGAAGAAGAATTAAACCTGTTATTCGGGAGATATGTGGAGCGCAAACTGGAACTCCAGACCCTCGACTATGATGATTTGCTTTTGTATTGGAGTTACCTGCTGGAAGATGAGCACATGGTTCGCATCATCAGTGCTGAGTTTGACCATATGATGGTCGATGAGTACCAGGACACCAACAAGCTCCAGGCCGCCATACTGAAACGATTGCGCCCCTCCGGCACAGGTGTGACAGTCGTTGGGGATGACGCACAATCTATTTATTCATTTCGGTCCGCAGAGGTAGAAAACATTCTGGAATTTCCGAATTTGTATGACCCCCTGCTGAAATCATCAAACTGCAAGAGAATTACCGATCTACACAAGGCATTCTGGATGCTACAAATGCATTGATGGGTGAATCTGAATTAGCCTATCAAAAAGAACTCGTGTCCGTCAGAGGTAGCGGAGAAAAACCCACTATTGTTACGGTTGAAGATGAGAAGGACGAGGCTTTGTACATCGCAGATCAGGTTCTCGAATGCAGGGAAGAAGGGGTGCGGTTGAACGCCGGATTGGAGCGAGAGCAATAGCCACAGCTAGAACAAGCGCCGGCCACCGTCGTTCGAAAAGTTGAGCGGGTGATGGGCATCGAAACCACGTCATCAGCTAGGCGTTGCTACCCGTCTGGCGGGCCGGTATTCGATTCCATTATCGGGTCAGTTTTACACGCAATTCAATAATCCAGAAAACCCCTATCTTACTATTGGATTTGGTGGTACAAACTCAACATAATTTTCTACGTTGATGAATCGAAAATGACTAAGGAATTTCCAGAGCACGCTCAGATAGTTGTCATCGGTGGTGGGATCATCGGATGTTCGACGGCATACCATTTGGCAAAAATGGGCGCTACGGATGTCGTGTTGATTGAGCAGTACACGCTGTCGGCCGGTTCCACTTGGCATGCGGCAGGCGCGGTCGGCCAATTGCGCTCAAGCGCGAACATAACCAAGCTGCTCAAAGAGTCAGTAGGCGTTTATGAGAAACTTGAAGAAGAAACGGGGCTTTCGGTTGGATGGGTCCAAAACGGCTCTCTTCGTTTGGCGACGAATAAGGATCGTCGTGCGGAGTTTGAAATATCGGCGACGATGGCGCGTTCATTTGGAATAGAATTTGAGTTCCTCTCTCCTGGTGAAGTGAAGGAAATGGTTCCACAACTCTTTGTGGATGACCTGGAGTGCGCGGCGTATGTTCCCAGCGATGGCGTCGCGAATCCCTCTGATATCGCGCAGGCATTGGCAAAAGGGGGACGGGACCTGGGGGTGAAGATCTTTGAACACACGAGTGTGGAAGATATCAAACTGACGGACGGTCGTGTCAGCGCCGTGGAAACCAGCCGCGGGACGATATCCTGTGAGTATGTGGTCAATGCGGCGGGCATTTGGGCCCGCGAAATTGGAGCCATGGTTGATGTGGGTATCCCCATACAGCCGTCCCACCATCAATATCTGGTGACTGACAAAATACCTGGATTGGCGCGTCATATCCCGACGATCCGTGACACGGACAGCCAACTATATTTCAAAGAGGAAGTAGGTGGCCTGGCTGTAGGGGTTTATGAGTTTGACCCTATTCCGTTTTTACCTACACCGATTCCTGACGATCACCAGTTCAAATTGATGCCGGAAAACATAGAGCATTTCGAGTTATCGTTATCGCAAATTTATCATCGCGTCCCTGACCTCGAGACGGTTGGTGTCAAGCAATGGTTCAACGGAATCGAGGCCTTTACCGAGGACGGAATGTTTATTGTCGGTGAAGCACCAGGAGTGAAGAATTTTTTCGTTTCCACAGGATTCAACGCTTTTGGCATCGCCTCGGGTGGTGGTGTTGGCAAGGCGCTTGCCTATTGGATCCTCAATGGTGAGCCACCGTTTGACCTATGGTCGGCAGATATCCGACGATTTGGCAAATATCATGGATCCAAAACCCAGGTGATGGCGCGCTCTCTGGACGGACAAGCGCAACACTACGCGATGCATTGGCCGCATCTCGAGCTAGAGGCCGGCCGGCCACTGCGGTTGAGCGCGATTTACCAGCACCTGAAAGAAAATGGCGCATGTTTCGGGAGTAAATTGGGATGGGAACGACCGAACTGGTTCGCTCCCGAGGGTGTCGAAGCCACGGACGAGCATACCTTCGGCAGACCAAACTGGTTCAAGTACGTCGCCGAGGAACATCGTGCATGCCGGGAAAGCGTCGCTGTTTTTGATCTGTCATCCTTTGCAAAATTCATGCTGGTGGGGATAGATGCTGAAGCGATTCTGCAGCATATCTGTGCGGCCAATGTCGCCAGACCGGAGGGCTCCAGCGTTTATTCGCAAATACTTAATAAACATGGCGGCATCGAGGCTGATGTCACGGTGACCCGCTTGGCATCGGACCGTTATCTCATCATTTCAGGAACAGGTTCTGCGACACGAGACTTCGATTACATTAAGCGCTCGATACCAACAGATAGTGCAGCACACCTGTTCGATGTAACGTCTGCCTATGGATGTTTGTCGTTGATGGGACCAAGTTCCCCAAGGGTCATGGGTGAGATAAGTGAGCAGGATATCGGCGATGAAATGTTTCCGATGGGCGCGGCGCGTGAAATATTTATCGATGGCGCACCCGTTATTGCAATGCGGGTTTCCTTCGTAGGTGAAAGAGGTTGGGAACTCCACATCCCAACCGAATATATGGTACGTGTCTACCGGGCAATCAAGTCCGCGGGCGCGGACTTCGGCATCCGTGATGCAGGTTATCGAGCGATCGACTCCCTGCGCCTTGAGAAGGCCCGACGCGTATGGGGGCATGACATCAATCCCGATTATACGCCGTTCGAGGCCGGCCTGGGGTTTGCGGTGGATCTTACCAAACCCAGTTTCGTGGGTCGCGAGGCGTTGCTCGCGCAAAACGAACGTGGCGTCAACAAACGCCTCGTATCGTTCTCCATCGATGATCCCGATGTGATCTTGTATGGTCGGGAAACGATCTATCGCAACGACACTGCCGTCGGTTGGTTAACGTCTGCTGGCTTTGGTCACACGACAGGAAAACCTATCGGCCTCGGGTATGTTCAGAGTGACTCCGGGGTTGATGCCGATTTTCTGAATAGTGGCAACTATGAGCTGGAGGTACGCATGTTGCGCCATCCGGCGAACATGCACATCCGACCTATTTATGATCCGAAAAATGAACGTGTTCGATAGGAATAAATAAGCCGCTGCTCGGCTCCATTGGGGGGTGTATCAACTTTCTCTAGTTCTTACACAGGGAATTCAGTATCCGTGAGGCTCGCGAGGTGAGATAAAGGCTGCTATGTCAAAGATTGCATCATCGACGCCACCTGAAGGCACGCGCACGTCCCAAGCCAAGCTCAAATGCACTAACCTGTGGAAAATCTTCGGAGATGACGCAGAAGAAATTCTGTCTGCATCCGGTGGCTCATTAACAGATGAGGAATTAGCCCAGGCCGTATTGATTGCTGCGTTACGCGACGTGTCGCTCGAAATCAACGAAGGCGAAGTCTTTGTTATCATGGGCCTATCCGGTTCAGGTAAGTCGACGTTAATCCGGTGTCTATCCCTGTTGATTGAGCCCACAGCAGGCCATGTGTTCTTTGAAGACAGAGATTTGATGACGGTGTCGGAAAAAGACCTCATCCAACTGCGTCGGCACAAAATGGGCATGGTATTCCAACATTTCGCTCTGTTGCCTTATTTAACAATTCTTCAAAATGTTGCTTTCCCGCTCGAGATACAGGGCATTGCGGTAGAAGCACGCGAACAACGCGCCCAGAAAATGATTGAACTTGTCGGACTTGATGGGCGAGAACATTACTATCCACGGGAATTGTCCGGCGGACAAAGACAGCGGGTTGGGATCGCTCGCTCGCTCGCGGTTGAGCCGGAACTTTGGTTCTTGGACGAGCCATTTTCGGCACTCGACCCACTTATTCGCCGGGAACTTCAGAGCGAGTTATTGCGGTTACAAGGCCTCCTACACAAGACAATCGTGTTCATTACTCACGACTTTGAAGAAGCCATTCGCGTCGCTGACCGGATCGCCATTTTGAAGGATGGAGTTGTGGAACAAATTGGCACCCCAGCGGAACTGGTCATGTCCCCCGCAACAGATTACGTTGCAGAATTCACTCAACATGTCCCACGGACCAAGGTACTATCAGTTGGATCACTAATGCGGCCCTTGTCCGAAACTTTTCTAACCGACCAAGCTGCGATCCCAGCAACCGCGTCGATTGAATCTGCCGCTCGACGTATCATTCGATCCAGCAGCGCCCTACCAGTAGAAGACGAAAACGGCACGATCATCGGGCAAGTGGATCGCGAGACGGTCTTGTCCGTGCTATTCCCCGACGATCAACCTTAGTCCGTAGTAGAGGAGGCCAAATTATGAAGAACTTGGTCATCCGATTAGGCGCGTGGCGGAATACGCTGATTTCACTCGTTGGGCTTGGTGCGCTGCTTTGGTTACTGCCTGCGATTGCGCCGTGGGCCACCGTGTTCCCCGACGCAGGCGTGTTACCGATATCGAAATGGATCGGGGATGCGATGAATTGGTTGGTTAAAGAGGCCGATCTCGGGTTTGCAACGGTGCAGGAAATTACTCGTGGTTTCGCCTGGGTGATGGACTGGCCCTTATCGATTGCCAATGCTCTGCTGTGGAAGGGATTAAAACTCAGCAAGACCTCTTCCATCTTGCCCCTATCGTGGGCGGGGTTACTTATTGCAGTGACCATCGTTGGATATGTTCTTGGTAGGTGGCGTCTAGCGGTGCTTTGTGGCGCGTGTTTTTCCTACATGGTGATGTTTGGCCTGTGGAAGAGCTCGATGATGACACTTGCATCGATCATCGTATCAGTACCACTTGCGTGCTTTCTCGGACTATTGATTGGTATTGCCGCCCATCGTAGCGAGCGGGCTAAACGCGTGATCATTGTTATTCTAGACTTTATGCAAACCGTGCCCGTGTTTGCATACCTGCTACCTGTTCTTTTCCTCTTCGGATTTAGTCCTGTTTCAGCCATGCTGGCAACAATGATTTACGCCATGCCCGCTATGATTCGCTCTACCATACTAGGGTTTGGCACGACGCCATCAGAGATTATCGAATTTGGGAGTATAACAGGGGCAACACAACGACAGATGACGTGGAAAATACTGGTGCCGTATTCGCGCCCGGTATTGATCGTGGGAATTAATCAGGTCGTCGTTCTCTCGTTAAATGCGGTCATCATTGCTTCACTTATCGGGGCTGGTGGTCTTGGATTTGATGTTCTTAAAGCCCTCAGGACGCTTCGGATCGGACAAGGGCTGGAAGCTGGCGTGGCCATCGTGCTAATTGCCATCATGCTGGATCGTATCTCCTTTGCATTCTCTCAAATAGCACAATCGAGGCACGATTCGCACTTAACTCATCAACATTCCCATCGCATTTACATGCTGGCTGCCGTCGGCGCACTTGCATTAACGACAGGAGCATCGTACTTCATCGACGCGTTGCGGTTGTTTCCGAAGGAATGGAGTCTTTCGACTGGATCGGTGGTCGAAATGGTAGTTGACTATATCACAATTCATCTATTCGACACGATTGAAGCGCTGACCGCGTTCCTTTATATATACGTATTGAACCCGTTTCGGGACGTCTTGGTTGGATTACCCTGGGTTTTCGTCGTGGCCGCACTTGGTCTTCTGGCCACTAAACTATCGGGGTGGCGCTTGGCCGTGATCATTTGTGCCATGATGACATTCATCGCAATTTCCGGGTTTTGGGAAAAAGCGATGATTACCGTATATCTGATCGGTATCTCGACAATAATTGCGTCCCTGATCGGCATCCCATTAGGGGTGGTGGCGAGTCTGAATGACCGAGTCTCCGCTATTTTGCGTGTGGTTTGCGATACGTTGCAGACGCTACCATCGTTTGTATATCTTGTTCCGGTGGTGATGTTGTTCCGTGTGGGCGACGTTCCAGCCTTAATCGCCGTGGTTCTATATGCTCTCGCGCCAGCCATTCGTTACACGGATGTTGGCCTCAGACGCGTCGACCCGAGCCTACTGGAAGGTGCAACAGCGATGGGTTGTACACGGTTGCAGACGATATGGCGCGTGCGGATCCCGATGGCCCTGCCGGAAATACTTCTTGGTTTGAATCAGACCATCATGCTCGCGATCTCGATGCTTGTCATCACCGCCCTAGTCGGCACTCGTGACCTTGGACAGGAAGTGTATATCGGTCTTAGTCGCGCTGATACGGGTCATGGCCTGGTGGCTGGTATCTGCGTCGCATTCCTGTCGATCGTCTCTGATCGATTGATCCAAGCATACGCGTCCGATCGTCGCAAAGCGCTTGGTATGTAAGATCCGTTAATGTAACTTTGTTCTTGCCCATATCCGAGTGCGTTTCGCAGCTTCCACTAGAACCGGGGGAGTCCGTGCCCACGCCTCGATGTGCGTCCCGGAGCCTTGGGTATAGGGCAGCACCCTTAGGGATGGGTGCGCGGGAAACTTTTCACCCCTATTTGCGAAAGCGCATCTTTGGGGTTAAATACTCTTTGTCAACTACGGATCCCACTTCGGATAGCCGATCAGCGAGGTCACCATGAATTCAACCCAGAAAGACCTTTCCGAAGTTATTGCGCGCGGGGTCGAGGACATCGTCAAGCTTTATGACTTTTCCGATGATACTGTGGTATCGCCATTGAGCGAGTCTGAAAACAAGGTTTTTTTGATTAGCGATCCTGATCGTGCTGATAAATATGTGGCTCGGGTCAATTCAGGGCGTCTCGCATACCACACGCCTCCGTCGGTGGCCTCAGAGTTGACATGGATGATGGCGCTTCGACGCGATACCGACATCGTAGTTCCTGAAGTTCTTAGCGCAAAGGATGGTTCACTGGTTCAGACCATTACGGTGACCGATGTGGACAAGCCTCGCTGTGTCGCGATTTACAGTTTTATCCCAGGCATTGAGCCACCCGCGGACGAGTTAATGCCTGGTTTTGAGCGTCTGGGAGAAATTACCGGGCACATGAACCTACATGCCAAGAGCTGGACTCCGCCACATCAATTCACGCGCCATTCATGGACGCCTGACAATATCCTTAATGATCGTTTGAACTGGGGCCCTTGGCAAGAGGGTGTTGGCATTGAACGCGAGGGGTTAAAGCTACTTTCCCAGGCTGCTGAAGTTGTGCGCAATCGATTGGCAACGCTGTCCACGGACCGAGAATATCTTGGTCTGATACACGGGGATCTCAGGGCGGCAAACCTCTTGGTCGATGGTGATCAGACAGCTATCATCGACTTTGATGACTGTGGCTTTGGCTGGTATCTATTCGATCTCGCAACGGCTCTTAGTTTTCTTGAGGAACGGGCTGATGTACCGGATTTGATCGCGAGCTGGCTCGAAGGCTATCGTCGGGTGGCGCAAGTGCCTGCCGATATGGAGGCTGAGATCCCTACCTTGATAACGCTACGCCGCATACAGTTGATCGGCTGGTTAGGATACCAGCAGCAACATCTGGAGTTCGCACGCGAGATTGGCGCCGATTTTACAACCGATTCCTATCGGCTGGCAGAAGAATACCTTAGCCACTTCGCATGATGCTGTAGACGTGGCGTACAAAGCATCAGCTTTTGCGGACAGTTTCCATGTACCGTGGGAAGTCCTCGCCATTCATGATTTCCTGGCAGCGAGTAAATCGGTCCATGGCGTAATCCCAGTAACTCGCAAATTCATACGCGGGGCGAGGATTCTTGTTGGCTTCCTGCAGGATGCCCCATAGCGTCCAAAGCAAAAACACCAATGCTTTTTGCAGAACCATTCGCCCAATCTCTGCTTCTGTTGGTTTACGACCACAGTAGGCTTCGAGGAAAATGTAATCCTGTTCATCAGTGAGGCCCGACTCCACGGAGAAGTCGCCCAGGTCCCAGAATGCGTCGTTGTTGCCACTAAATTCCCAGTCAAGGATGTACACTCGCTCCCCGGTGTCGACCAGATTCTCTGGTGCGGGATCATTGTGACAGGGCACCAGTTCTTTACATGTCTCCGCCAATACTTTCCGGATTGCTTCTGCCTCTTCCTGTATTTTTTCATAACCGTCAGGCAGCCGGGCGTCTTTCTGACGCAGAAGCTCAATATACTCCTGTGCCACATTTTTCTCATCGAAAAGGTTGAGGAATTTCTTTCCACTGGTGTGAAGTTTATGAAAGGCGCGGGCCGCTCGGCGCAATGCTTCAGGATCATCCAACACGCCAGGAGTGCGCATATCGATACTCCCGTGGATAAACTCCGTGATCTGAATTCCGGCCTTGACATCATAGAAAGGCAGAGGCGCTCCCACACCAATATGCGCGGTGATACGTGCGGCCTGCTCATCGGCAACGCGGTCAACGTACTCCTCGGTGCCGTGGCCGGGAATTCGCACAACATATTTCTTGTCCCCAATAGTCACCAGGTAGTTACGGTTCGTCATCCCGGCAATAGGTTCTATCGGAAGTGATTCGGGATCAACATTGCCTCCACCGATTTCCCGGGCGGCAACCTCACGCGCTTTTCTTTGGCGTTTCTGCTCTTCATGTTCTTCGATATTCATAGCTTTACTTCAGATTTGGTTTTCAATAATCTTGTGCCTATATGATCGTAGATTGACTCCGTGGCCCGCACCGCAGAAACGATTTCCCCGCACCCCCAACTCCAAGAGCGTCGAACTCAGTGTCTTCCGTTGGGATGCTTCCCGGTAAAACCAGCCGATACCAAGATCGATAAAACGGAAGTTCTGTGTGAGAATTCACATGTTTTATACGTCTCAGACGACAAGTTGAACACTACATATTACATTTTGTATATATTTTCTAATGTTTTTCTGGTATATACCACGCATCTTGATATCATACAATAGCCTCTCAACATAGGAGAGGGTCAAGACGAACACACTTGACTGGCTGACGGGTCACACGAACAGGAGGCACACATAGGAGGAGTTTACGTCGCGGTACCAGATGAAATGATCTACGTTCGTTGCGTGGACCCACAGTCTTGCTGATTAACATTTGAGGAGGAATAAGATGACGACTAAAAAGACTATACAGGCTGCCGCCGTTATCGCAGTTGGTTTGTTCAGCACTTCGGTCTATTCTGCAGGTCCCGAATCGGATGATCCGATCAAAATTGCATTGAACGATTGGTCGAGCCAAAATGTATCGTCCTACATTCTGGGCGGTATCTTGTCGGAAATCGACTATAACGTCGAATATATTCAGGCGGATGCCATGGCTCAGTTCGCGGGACTGGAAACCGGCGACATCACCATGCAGACCGAAATATGGCCAACCACTCAAGGTGCACGGTTTGCCGAATCAGTGGCATCCGGGAACCTTACGGATATGGGGGAGCTTGGTCTCAAAGCGCGTGAAGAGTGGTGGTACCCACTCTATATGAAGGAGAAATGTCCAACATTGCCGGATTGGCGCGCCTTGCTTGAGGAATCATGTGCAGCAGCTTTTTCGACCCCGCAGACAGCTCCCAAAGGACGTTATCTTGGTGGCCCTGCAACATGGGAAGGGTTTGATGAAGAGCGTGTTAAGAGCCTGAAACTTCCCTTCGAGGTTATCCACGCCGGCACCGATGCCAACCTTTGGGCAGAACTCGATTCGGCTTACAAGCGCAAAGCAGCGATCATGCTGTGGGTTTACTCTCCACATTGGTGGCCAACCAAATATGAAGGTGAGTTCGTGGAATTCCCACCCTACAGCGACGCCTGTTACGAGGATGCTTCCAGCGGCGTTAATCCAAACGACAAATACGATTGCGGCAAACCGCAGGGCGAGATGCACAAAGCTGCATGGAGCGATGGCAACGATAAGTGGCCGGGTGCTTACCACGTTATGCGTAATTTTCGTTTCGACCTAAACACCTACGCCGATCTAGTCAAGCGTATCGACCTCGACGGTAACGAAGCTCAGGAAGTCGCCAAAGACTGGGTTGCCGAGAACGAGGCTATTTGGCGCAAGTGGGTTAAATAGCCTCCCCCCGTTGTGTGGCCAAAGTTGAACCGCCGCCGGTATGGGTGGCGGTGGTTCTCTTATGCCCACCGCATTTCCTTGGTTTTAATAAGTTGCGCTAAGCGCTAGCCCATCTTGTTGTCAGATCTTATGGAATCTGTAACTTCGGGTGTTGCCGCATGAGGGTAAATTTTTGTAGCGCCCTTTGATGCGCACTAGGCATCGGGAGTCGTTACCAGACTAATAACAAGCGGACCCTGCGCTGCTGACTGCGCTATTAGCCACCGTAGTTTACTGCAATCGAAAATTCCACCACATTATTGCGCCAGTCTTCGGTATCTATACTGAACGGTCGGCTATCCTGATCAAAATGCACCTGTCGCAAATGGATTCCTACCGATCCTTGATCCACTCCAAGTAAATCACATTCATTCTCCTTTAGTATTGTGCTTTTAAGGGACATTTCGCTTCTGCTAATAGTCACATCATACTCGTTCTCCCACAGACTCTGTAGTGACTGAGTCAGGTCATGTTCCATTAATCCTGGAAATCTGGAACAGGGGAGATAGAGCGTCTCAATCAGGACAGGTCGTTTGCTGATTTTTAGCAGCCTACGGATGTAATAGCTTTTCTGCCCGACTTCAGCCTGCAGTTCTCTTTTGACCAATGAAGGCATCCTGATTATTTCGCATTCGAGCAATTCGATGCCCGGTTTCTCGCCTTCGGCTTCGATGTTTCGCACAAAACTGACAGAACGCATCAACTGGAATCGCGTCCTGTGCGGAGCGACAAACCACCCCCGTCTGTTACTGCGGTATACCAGTCCGTCTTGTTCCAGCCTGACATAAACATTGCGTGCCGTCATACGACTCATATTCAACGACGAACTCAGTTCGCGTTCGGAAGGCAATTGCTCGTCCGGCTGGTAAGTACCATCCCTGATTTTTTTCGAAATGGATTTACATCCTTTCTGGTAAAGAGGTTGTTTTGACAAAGCCAGATAAACCGGTAAGGCGTGAAAATTCAGGTCTAGTCGATCTTCCTGATAGAAAATCGTCGAAATATCGGTGCATATTCCAGACCAGTGTATTGTAGTAAATGCATGACTCCAAAAGCGTTGGACTCGTATACAGTGTTTTGTTATATTTTTGGTATATACCAGATAAAGAGGACCTATGCAAAGATGCTCAAGTCACAAGCAGATATCGTTGTCATAGGTGGAGGAATACTGGGGTGTTCCATAGCCTATCATCTAGCTAAAGCCGGCATGACCGATGTGTTGGTGCTGGAAAAAGAAGCACTAACCCATGGTTCAACCTGGCATGCCGCGGGGGTTATAGGTCAACTTCGCTCGTCGAAGAATCTATCTCGTATGCTGCAACACAGCGTCAAGCTGTATGAGGTGCTCGAAGAAGAAACGGGACATGCATCAAGTTGGCGCCGAACCGGCAGTATTCGCACCGCATCCACACCGCAAAGGATGCTGGAGCTGCACCGGTCCTGTGGTATGGCCAAGAGTTTTGATTTAGAAGCGGAGGTCATTTCACCTACCGAAGCTCGAGAAATGTTCCCTATCCTTGAAACCGAAGGATTGCTCGGTGCCCTATATGTACCGAGTGACGGGGTAGCGGATCCCAGCATGATTACCCAGTCGTTGGCTGCTGGTGCCCGCAAGCATGGAGTGATCTTCAAACAAGGTGAGAACGTAACCGGTTTTGACCGTCGCGATAGTCGCATCCACGCAGTTAGAACGGATCAAGGTGAAATCGAATGCCGTATAGTGGTCAGTGCCGCGGGAGTATGGGCACGGCAACTGGGCATGAAGATGGGGGTATCCCTGGCGTGTTGTGGGGTAGAACACCAGTATCTGATTACCGAAGCGGTTGCAGGGCTGACCTCGGATATGCCGTCGCTCAGGGATCCTGATCTGTCTTTATATTACAAGCCCGAATCGAACGGACTGTTAGTCGGATGCTGGGAACCAGACACGATCGCGTTCGACAACGATCCAATACCGGGCAGCTTTGCGCAACAACTTTTACCGTCAAATATGGAGCGTTTTGAGCCTTATTTGGAAGCCGCGATGAAAAGAACGCCGGTCGTCGGAGAAGTGGGTATCAGGGAGGTAATCAACGGACCGATTCCGTTTTCCGCAGACGGCGACACGGTGATGGGACCCATTCCCGGACTAGACAACGCTTATATAGCTTCGGGGTGCGTCATCGGGATTGCTTCGGGCGGAGGGATCGGAAAGATGATGGCGCAATGGATCATAGAAGGTGAATCTCCGGTGGACTTGTGGCCCGTGGACTCGCGCCGCTTTGGTCCGCATCACGCAAGAAAGGATTTTCTCTACCCCCGGGCCATCGAGATATATGGTGAACATTACACCCTACGCCCGCCCGGTACGGAGTACCAAAGCGCAAGAGGATTGCGCGTCAGCCCTTTTTATCATCAACTGAAGGAGCGGGGGGCTGTATTTGGATCAAAATTCGGCTGGGAGAGACCAAACTGGTTTGCGACAAATGGGATGGACCCGGTTGATGCTCCCAGTTACGAAAGACCAAACTGGTTTGAGCCTGTCGGAGAAGAACATCGCGAAGTAAGGAGAAATGTCGGCGTGCTCGACCTATCGACATTTTCCAAATATGAAATCTATGGCCCGGATGCCCTGGCCGTATTGCAGTATCTAACCGTTCGTGACCTGGATAAACCGGTGGGATCCACGATGTACACGCAATTCTGCAATTCACGAGGGGGGATCGAGGCCGATCTCACCATTACCCGAATAGCCGAAGATCGATTTTATCTTGTCACGGGCTCGGGCAACGGAATACGCGACATGGAATGGGTGAGACGTAAAGGAAAAGCAAAAGGTGATCGCTTCAGCGTGGAGGAAGTGACCTCAAAGTTTGGCGTATTACTGGTTACCGGGCCAAACGCACCCGCATTGTTGCAGTCATTATGCGGCGAAGAAGCCATTCAGCCAGCCCTGGGTGGCGGAACGTGCACCTTACTGGATGTGAATGGTGTAGAAGCACGGGCATTGCGATTGAGCTTTGCCGGCGAACCGGGTTGGGAACTGCATGCCTGCGCGGAATACTGCCAGCATCTCTACAAAAGCTTGCGCGGGGGCGGCGGTGATTTTGGAATCAGGGATTTCGGATACCGGGCTCTCGATTCACTGCGCCTGGAAAAAGGCGCGTTGTACTGGGGCAGCGATATTACGCCGGATTACAACCCCTACGAGGCTGGTCTCGGCTTTTGTGTCGATCTGGATAAGGGTGATTTCATTGGCCGGGATGCACTATTGAAGATTTCACAAACCGGGCCCGAGAGGAAACTGCGAGCGTTCACCTTGGACAAATCGGTGTGCGCCTATGGCAACGAAGCGTTCATCCATAACGGCAAGATCATTGGCACGACGACCAGCGCCGGTTTTGGCTATACCATAGACCAGACCATTGTTTACGCCTATGTGCCAATAGATGCAAAACAAGATGATGCCTATGAAGTCGAAGTCTACGGCGAGAGGGTAGCCGCCGCATGGCAGAACAAACGGGACTTAACCATACCGGTCTAGAAAGAGCATTTGCACTGCTGACTGACCGCGGACACTTTTCTGAAGAGGCCAATTGCAATGACGGTTAATAAAACAGAAATAACTGACGCCGAACTAAAAAGGCTTAAGGAGGTAATAGCCAGTGTACCCTTGCTTAAACCGATTTTAAATGATGATCCGGATATAGAACGCAGTGGCGGTCTGACAAATAGAAACTATTTAGTAAACGTTGGTGCTGACCGCTATGTACTTCGGGTGCCCGGCGAAGGAACCGACGATTATATGGACCGCGCAAGCGACGAGTATGCAGCCAGGATAACTTCGGATCTTGGCGTGAATGCCGAACTGGTTTACTACCAGACTGGAACTGGTGTTCAGCTCACACGGCTGGTTGAAAATGCCGATACCCTGACACCCGAGTCGTTTCGGGACCTTGAGTTAGCACGTCGCGCCGGCCGTTTATTTGCCACGGTGCACAATAGCGGCAAATCATTCTTAACCGATTTCAATGATCTCGAGGTCGGCAAGGAGTATCTGGGCATACTAAAACAAATGAATGGAGACTTCCCCGATGGATACGACGAAATTCAGAAAGAAGCGATTGTCGTACGCGAGGCCCTTGCAACCAAAGCGGGGCCGCTGGTGCCCAGCCACAACGATCCGGTACCGGAGAATTTTATCAATACCCCCGAACGTATGTATTTACTTGATTGGGAGTTTGGTGGGAATAATGATTGCATGTGGGATCTCGGCGACCTTTCGGTTGAAGGTTATTTCACCGAAGAACAAGACCGCGCCATGTTGGAAGCATATCTCGATGGAGGATTTTCTGAGCAACTCTATAGCCGTATGATTCTGCAAAAATCCATGGTGTTTCTGCTATGGACACTGTGGGGCGCGCTTCAGGTGGCCAACAAGAACCCACTGAATCCAAGAGATATTCATTATCCTTTTGATGACTTCTGGGAATATACCATGAATCGTTTTACCCGCTGCCAGGAAATCATGAACAGTGATTCATTTGGCAGCCACCTGGAAAACGTAAAGAAGTGAATGACACTCGCCTACCACCTGATTGCAGATACTGGTCGCGGCATTGTTTCCGGTTTATGTGCCGCCCCGATCACCATGATCACAAACCGTCCAATTACTGCGGAGTCAATCAATACAACAAAAGTCTGGAATCGACCCGAGAATACGCGCACCCAAAGGATAATCTATGTCAAATTTTGGCACCGGGATGTTAGTCACGCAGACTGATGCGCCGCCAATTCCGAGCTTGAGCGACATCGAGAAGATGTGGATCAGGGTCAACGGCAACCGGGAAGCCGGCTCGTTCCATTAACGGTATATCATTGCGAGAGTCACTGTAAAAATAACTACCCTTTAGCGTGTGGTCACTATGTTCTAAACAGCGTTCGAGCAAAAGCACTTTGCCCTCGCCCAAACATGCGGGCAGCACCGGATTACCAGTATAGTGGCCGTCGATGATCTCGGGCTCAGTGGCGATTAGATGATCCACACACAGTTCATCCGCGATCGGACCGGCGTTAAAACTGTTGCTGGCGGTGATCAGTACAAGAAAATCACCCGCATCACGATGACTCTGCAATAATTCACGGGATTTGCTTGGTATATTTGAAAGAATACGCTCAGACATGAACTGTTCATGCCAGCCATTGATCACGTCCGATGGGTGGTTCGCAAGTGGGGCCAACACGAACCTCATGTACTCAACGATATCCAATGTTCCGGATAGATACTGACGGTCAAATTCGGCAAACACCGGCAGATGAGACCCCGGATCTATGTGGCCGCAATCGGACAGGAAGTGAAACCATTCAGTTTCACAATTGCCGTTGATAAGGGTGTCATCAAGATCGAAAAGCGCTAACGCCATGACGGAATACAAGAGTTGCAGATCTTCAAATCGGCACGGATATTAGCATACACGAGTCCAAATCTTGTTTTGGCGATCAAGCAATCAAGCTTCCGCAAGTGCCTCCAACGATTCCGGGACAATCTGACCCCCGTCAACAATGATGGTCTGTCCAGTAATGTAACCGGCTTCCTTTGTGGCCAGAAACAAAGCGGCATTCCCCATATCTTCCACCGTGCCAAGTCGTTTCAACGGAACTGATGCAGCCATGGTTTCCATATAGTCCTCCCCTAGCGCGATGAGACCTTCCGTAAGTGTGTTACCGGGTAATACAGCGTTGACAGTGATACCGTATTTTGCGAATTCCATACAGGCCGTTCGCATAAAACCCAGTTGGCCCGATTTGCTGGCGCCATAGTGGGTCCAGCCCGGATAACCGGTGACCGGCCCGGTAATCGACGAAGTCAGAATAATGCGCCCGTAGTCACTATTCTTCAGGTGTGGAATACATGCTTTGGTCGACAAGAAGTTGCCTTTCAGGTTGGTCGCCATCACATCATCCCATTCATCGGAAGTCATTTCTTCGAGCTTTGTTTGCGGATAAATACCAGCATTCGCGCATAACACATCCAGCCCCCCATGTCGTTCTACCGCAGCGGTTGCGACATTTTCCATATCTGATTCACTGGTAACATCGCCCATTATCGCGCTCGCTTGCCCACCCGCCTGTGATATTTCTTCTGCTGCCGCTTCAGCATTCCTTAAAGTCCGTGCAACAACTAATACTTTGCAACCTGCAGTGGTAAATACTTTAGCAATACCTTTACCGATGCCCTTGCTGGCACCGGTAACAATTACAGATCTGTTTTTCATTGATGTAAACATCGTTTGTCTCCTTTATTAGAGTTAACTAGTTCCTGTCCAGAATACTCTGATTTTAGGTTGGGAACACTATTTTTGACCGACGGTATGGAACGGCGCCCACGTACACCCTGATACGAAAATCAATTTAGTCATATAATGAACCAGAACAGATTAAACCAAACTCGTTTTTTCCGCCCGGCTACTAAACGATATTTATCCTTTTTTCTTCATAGCATCAGGCTGAGTGGATCCTCTATTCGCTTTTTAAGGGCGGAGAGGAAATCTGCTCCGATTGCACCGTCTACCGAGCGATGGTCGACGCCTAAAGTCATGGTGATGACAGTAGCCACTGCCAATGCACCTTCCTTGACGACGGGTCGTTGTTCACCCGCACCTACCGCGAGAATGCAGGATTGGGGTGGGTTGATAATGGCTGAGAATTCCTTAACCCCGAACATTCCCAGATTCGAAATGGTGAAACCGCCGCCTAAATATTCTTCGGGCGTCAGCTTGCCATCGCGGGCCCTAGCAGCCAAATCTTTAATTTCGTTCGAAAGAGTGGCAAGGTCCTTAGTATTTGCCCTCCGGACTACCGGCGTGATGAGCCCGTTTGACGTCGCCACAGCTATACTAATGTCAATATTTTCATATAGACGGATGGCTTTGTCATGCCAGGAGGTATTTGCTTTTGGGACTTCCATAAGCGCTTGAGCGACGGCTTTAACAATAAAATCGTTCAATGATAATTTATATGCTCCGTCTCCCTCCGGACTTCGGGAATTGAGTTCCATTCGCAGGTCAAGTATCGCGGTAGGGCGCAAAAACTCCATCGGTGCTGTCAAGCTGCCCATAGGTTCACATGATGTAGGCCGCCCAGGACAGGTTTCGCAACGAGACGCCTGGCAGGTTTTCTCGACACCTCCCCAACATGTGAAAATGGTGCTCTCTGACCGAGACTTCGATGAGGCCGCCAGCGATTGTAGTAAGCGACGAATTTATCAACCGTTCGCTGCAAATGGTGATGACCAAATATGAGCCCGTGATCGAGACATTCGTTACGGATTGTTCGTACCCAACGCGCGGCGATTGAATGAGGTGCCAAAGCAACCATCACGGTCGTGAATCAGGTAACGCGGTGGTTCACTCGATATCCCACAGGCTTCGATCATTTGTTGGGCCAGCCACTTCGAATTGGGATGAGCCGTGACCCGCGCATGTACGAGTTCACGAGTGCCGTGGCGAATGACAAAAAACACGTACAGTGTTTGAAACCAAACGGTCTGAACGGTGAAGAGATCACAGGCCCATATCTCGGCGCTATGTTGAGTCAGGAATTGTCGCCAACCGGGGGAGGGCGTTCCACTGTATGGACGCCGCATGTATCTGGCGACAGTACGCGCACAAACCCTGAAGCCAAGGCGTGCCAATTCCGCCTGGACTCTGCGTTGTCCCCACAGGGAATTCTCCCGAGCCATGCGGCGAATGAGTTCACGGAGCTCGGGTTCGATCTTTCTGCGTCCCGTTCTGGACGGGTGGCGTGATCGCCATCGCCAGTAGGCTTTCCAGCCCTTGCGATGCCAGCCAACAACTGTATCCGGCTTTACGACGATCAGACTCCGGCTCCAATCTGAAATCAATTGGCAGGCAAGTATCCAGAAGCGGCGATCTGCATCCCGGAGCCGTGGCCTCGTCTGACGTCGCTTGAGAACAATCAGTTGCTGCCGGAGGCATAGGTTTTCGGCAACCAATCTTGCTCTGGACTTGAAAATAGCGGTGAAAGCGTAGGCACAAGGCACCGAATCATCTAAAAGCCCCCTAAGTTATTCTTATTAAAAGGGTGTGTAGCATCGGATCAGTGGCAATACCATGGCCTGACGGAGTTTTTGCGCCCTACAATAGTCGATCTATGAGAGAAATCCCAATCTGTGGGAGAACGGGCTTTAGCAACTCGGCTGAAACCCTTTTGTAGAATGGCGGGCCCGGAGGGACTCGAACCCCCGACCACCTGGTTCGAAGCTCGTGTGATGCTCTTTAAGTGATTGTAATTATTAACATTTAATGGGGTGGCGCCCGTTGCGATTTGCAGGACACTGCATAACGCTGCATAACTCAATCCGGCAAAACTCCGGCAGTGGCGTTTTTGCTCAGTTCTTAAATTACACGCACGTTATAGTATGTAAGAATATATGACGGTTACTCACTTTGCTATCGATTCAACTCAACTGAAATACTTCCATTTTAGAAAATTACATTTTTACGGCATGGACATAAAATTTGCGCACCACAGTTTTGAGGTCGGGAAATGTCAAAATTTCTGTGGCAGTTTATTAAACCAAAGCGTGCAACTGAGACTTCCGAAATAACTCGTGAACAATAGCAATCTGGCTAAGTCTGCCTCTACCAACACATTTCTCTGGTTTTGTATGGGTCCAGTGCTTTTGTTTCTGATTATCGTTGTCGTTGCTCCCCTGACACTCGCCATTGTCGACAGTTTACGAGATCTCTCATTGACCCTGTTAACTAAACGTGGCCAGTACATCGGACTTGACAATTTTCGCGATCTGATTGGAGCCGACAATAAGTTCTATATCGCGGTTGCACATACTACAATCTTCGTGGCGGTGGTCGTCCCCATTGAGTTTGTTCTCGGTCTGTCTATGGCCTTATGGATCAATAGAGAATTTGCCGGACGTCGGTTGGTTCTTACCATTCTAATGATTCCAACTATGATAGCTCCGGTGGTAGTGGGAATGATCTGGCGATTTCTCCTGATGCCGAGCTTTGGTGTTCTTACCATCTACCTCAACAGGATAGGATTATTTGAGGAGGCTAGCGTCTTCTCTGGTTCTGTATCTGCGTTCGCGGCTCTAATGATGATAGACGTATGGGAATGGACGCCATTCATAATGCTCATTATGTTGGCCGGTCTAAGCGCCATGCCTGCGGCACCGGTTGAGGCTGCGACTATAGACGGCGCATCGCGCTGGCAGATTCTGCGCCATATTCAGCTTCCATTGTTGCGGCCCCTGATAATTATTGCTCTTATGTTGCGTGCGATTGATGCTAGTAAGATATTTGATACGATCCACGTATTGACAGGTGGTGGGCCTGGGAATGCAACAGAGGTGATCGCAACCTATGCGTATCGAACAAACTTTTTGAAATGGAATCTTGGCTATGGCGCCGCTATTTGTCTCGTTCTTGCTTTCGCATCGCTGATCATTGCTGCGCTTTTTTACAAGGTTGTTAGCGGTAAACCTGGTGATACGGTGGTCCCGTAAATGCGGCACCGTAACTCATTTTTGTTTGCGATTCCTCTGGTGGTATTACTGGCAATTGCGCTCATACCCTATATCTGGATCGTATTGGCAAGCTTTAAGGAACGGGTCGATTTGATAACGCCGTTTCCAAAATGGATTTTCGAGCCCACAATAGTCAACTATGCCGAAATATTCGAAAAAGGTTTCGATACCTATTTATTAAATTCGATAATCATCGGTTTTTCTAGTACGGCGCTAACCGTTGTCGTTGGCACACTTGCAGCATACGGTTTCTCACGCTTCAAAGTACCCGCCGGTAATCACTTATTCTTCTTTATTTTGGCAACACGACTAGGCCCTCCGGTGGCGTACGCACTTCCGATGTATCTCATTTTCAAAGCACTCGGATTGGTAAACACGCACTTCGCTGTTGTTTTGGCCCACGCCACGTTTAATCTTGTACTCGTTGTTTGGATGATGCGTTCCTTCTTTAACGACGTACCACGCGAAGTAGAGGAGGCTGCTTATTTAGATGGGTGTGGTCATTTTCGAGTTTTTTGGCGTATTGCGCTGCCAATGACTTACCCCGGTCTTATTACGGTATCAATTTTTGTATTGATCTTCTCTTGGAACGAGCTTCTGTTTTCATTAATTCTTACCGGAGGGGAAACTCGAACACTGCCTGTGATGATCCCTTCTCTCGTACTACACATCGGAACACTCTGGGGTCAGGTTGCTGCCGCCTCAATCATTCAAAGTATTCCAGTGCTTGTGTTTATATTCTTCATTCAAAAGAACCTAGTCCAAGGTTTAACCTTTGGTGCGGTTAAAGGATAAAGTAGATACGCGCACTTCTCGACCTAGACGCGTAAGCGTTCTCCAGAGCTAGAATTAAATGCGAGGATCTTTGAGTGTTCTATCCCAATCCGGATGTTGTCACCATGTTGAACCGAATCGTTGCGCGCAATCTTTGCAGTAAGAGGAGGGCCTGCAGTCGATAACTCAAGAATGGTCTCTGACCCCAAATGCTCGACTGCCTCGACCTTGGCGTCCAGCGTAGCAGTTTCATTGTTCGGTTTTATGCTGAGGAATTCGGGTCGAACGCCAAGGGTCACAGAACCGCTGATTACAGCATCGTAGGAATGCAGGAGATTAAGTTCAAGGTCACCGGTCCTGAAATTTAAATGATCATTTCGTCGATTTAACTCCCCAGGTAATAAATTCATTGTAGGGCTACCAATAAACCCAGCCACAAAAACGTTTTCAGGATCGTCATATACTGTGAGGGGTGCTCCGATTTGTTGGATCAGACCTTCATGCATCACCACAATCCGATCCGCCATAGTCATGGCTTCAACTTGGTCGTGGGTAACGTAGATCATTGTCGCACCCAATCGATGATGCAGTTTGACCAGCTCGACTCGCATCGCCACACGTAACTTGGCATCGAGATTTGATAGGGGTTCGTCGAACAAAAAAACAGCGGGATCGCGAACAATTGCTCGACCTAGAGCGACCCGTTGCTGCTGCCCACCAGAGAGCGTTTTTGGTTTGCGCGGCAGCTCTTCCGTGATACCCAGTATCTTTGCCACATCTTTGACCCGGCGCTTAATTTCGTCGCGAGGAATTTCACGCAGCTTGAGCGCAAAACCAAGATTTTGGGCAACAGTCATATGCGGATAAAGCGCGTAAGACTGAAACACCATGGCAACGTCACGATCTTTGGCGTGGATGTTGGCTACATCTCGATCCCCAATAAAAATGCTCCCGGAAGAGACTGTCTCCAAACCCGCGATCATTCTTAGACATGTAGTTTTACCTGAGCCTGATGGCCCGACCAGAACAACAAATTCGCCGTGTTCGATAGCAAGATTAACTGAATCAACCGCGATGGAAGTACCGAAGCGTTTGGTTAGACCTTGCAGCAACACGGTGCTCATCCCGTCATCCCCAAGTAGATGAATTCAACGAGCACGAATATGGCCACTCCCCAAAAACGGACTTCTCCTGGCGTAAGCCAGTGCTTGCGGGTATTCCATATTCCGATTGAAAGCTGAAGCGGAGCGCAGATCGCAAAAACCATGAAGTGCTGTAACAACGCGTCAACCTCTAACGTCATTCGTAATGGGTTTGAGCCAAAAAAGAAATGGCACACACGCTATCAAAGGCAACACGAATAAGACCACAGGAACCACAATGAAGGGTGATACACCCATTTTGATCATCGTGTTACTGACGACGATTACTAGAAAGGTGTAGACGACAGCCCACAGTGATGCTCGTAGATTAGGGCGATCTATTATTTGCATGTGTTCAGTAGGGCATTGACGTTATCGTTGCCATTCTTGCGCATAACGACTTAAGTAAAGCGCGATGGTTGATGTCAACATTGTCCACGCATTACCAAAGGTCACGGGCTGCAATGCGGTGCAAGTCACACGCATTGCAGTCCTCACAATAGAGTAGAAAGATGCCGAAGCGATTGGGTGCGTTACTCCCCCGCAGCCTCGCGCATTCGCGCGGCGATATTCTGAATGGTGGTCGCCGCGTCCTGGTTACCGGCCCCCGCGGCACTCAGCTCTTCCTTGATTATCTCGTTCCACGCAAGCCAATGCGGCGGGTTGGGTCTACTGTAAAGCAGGTTGTTGTCCTCTAGCCAAATCTCAAGCTGCTCGCGCTGACGGTTGGGCCAATCGTCAGCTTGCCATTCGGCCATACGGATGACATCGCTTCGGCTGGGATTGCCACCCATGGGCATACTCTCAACTTGAATTTCCTTGGTCTGCAACCATTGAATGAATAGAAACGCTGCCTCGGCATTCTTTGCGGACTTAGGTATGAACCATCCCTGACCCTCGGCGGGCGTCAGATGGGTGCCGGGGTGCACATAGTAGGTCATGTTTCCTGCTGAGCTCGCACAATCAGCCGGGATTTCCAGAAAAGGCGTCGTATCGCCCCAGGTAAATATAGTGAAAACGCTGCCATTACACATTTCGGCATATTGTTCATCCCAGGTCGCTTCCATGTAGCCAGGAATGGAATACTCACGTAGCGATAGCATGAACTCCAAAGCC
The DNA here is from genome assembly GCA_029862885.1 of Gammaproteobacteria bacterium. GTDB lineage: Bacteria > Pseudomonadota > Gammaproteobacteria > Arenicellales > JAOTWM01 > JAOTWM01. The sequence continues at coordinate 2,676 of JAOTWM010000016.1, read as the reverse complement.
TGGACGGCGACGTCACCTTGATCAATAGCAACGGTCCCGTCTTCGTTGACATAGGCTCCGCCCATTCCGAGCAGAACTCGCTCGAAGTCGTATAGCACGGTCAGGTGGCGTTTGAACGGAACAACGGTGCCATAAAAGTTACGTTCTAAGACTTTACCTGCCAACGTTTCACCCTTTTTGCGTGTGTAAAATTCGGACATATCACGAACTTGCTGCCATTCCGTTGGCGGCAGTGGCATGTCATAACCAAACTTCGCCTTAAAGTTTGTCTGCTCTTCCTCTGTTACCAAGTCGTGGCGATATACCATGTACGGAAGTACATATTTCGTAGGCACGCTGTACTGCACGCCTTCATATTGCGAGCTCAACTTAAACAGCGCCGGAACGACATCGTTCGGCATGTCAACACTGGGATCGCGTAGCTCGGCGTTTTCGGTAAAGTCCGAATAGGGATGCACGAATCCCTGTGCCGGAAAAACACCGCTCGAGAATGAGATAACTTCGACAAAGTCGTAGTATTCCCCTTCGGTGATCACATCGGTCAGGAATTGTGTTTGTATGGCCTCGAGATCTGCTACCTCAAGATTGATTTTGATATCGGTCAGTTCCTGGAATTTTTTTGCGAGCTCGATATATGCAAGACACGGCGCGTAGCCGTCACATATTCCGCGCAGCTCGGTCCCCGCATAAGGTTTGGCGGCTTCCTCCAAAGTCCACGCATGAGCCGTGTTACTGGTGGTCGTAGCGGCGATCACTAAGCTGAATGCACTGGCTGCCACTATGTGAATCATTTTTTCGCTAATAAACTTGAACATTAGATTTATCTCCTCTTATTAAGTTTTGGTATTGCATCAAACTATATTGTGCGCGAGGACTCTAGATTGTCTCCGAATTAATTGGCCAGCTTGGTTCGTCTTTTCACTACGTCATGTTGAGAATCGGCTGATAGAGAACGGTTTTAGAACCTCCGGCTTTTGATCTATTGCCATTTTTGCTGCTGCTTCACCAACTGCAGCACCCATCTTAAACCCATGACCACTCGAACCGCACACAACAAATAATCCTTCCAAGCCAGGAACAGCATCGATGATCGGATTGTCGTCAGGACTCATATCATAGAGACCCGAGTAACCTGGACGAATACCCAGTTGCTCGATATCGGGAATTCGTGATACAAAAGTTTCGACTGTTCTGGTCGCTTCGTCTGTTTCCGTGCCCTCGTTGTAGGACTCGGGATTACTCACGTGGTTTCCCCTTCCAGTGTCCTCATGACGAACACCAGTACCGCCCCCGGACCAGCTCGCCAAGATGAGACTATTGCCGCCCTCGGGTCTACCATAGTTCATCAATACATCATCGACCCAGCAAACAGGCATAATCTTACGAGCAAATCCGATCGCCTCAACTATCGCATGTGGGTGACGCTCGATTGTTAACGGGGCATTGACACCGACTTGGGTTAGCAGTTGCTTAGTCCAAACGCCTGCTGCCAGGATTACGATGTCTGCACCAATCTCTTCACCGCCGTTGATCTCGACTCCCTTAATCCGTCCATGCTCTGCAACGAGTCGGGTTACTGAGGTGTTCAGTTTGATTTTAGCACCACGATCTCGTGCGCCACTGACCAGTGCGTTGGTCGCGCTGTATGAGTCTGCATAACCACAAGTCGGCTCCCACACTGCCATCTCAACGCCATCCCAGTTAAAGTTTGGTCCAATCTTCGAAAGTTCGCTTGCCTCTAGCGCCTCAATCTCGCAACCCTCTTTACTGATACGATTCGCTGCCGCACGGAACTCCTTCGCCTGTTCGGGGCCTGCTCCCCATAGAGTGCCTATTGCGTTAAAACCCGCAGTTCCCCCGGTCAGTTCTGGAATTTGTCGAAGAATGTCGATGCCACGTGCGGCCAGCCGTGACAATTCAGGCATGAGGTAAAATGCATGGAGGACAGCTGAGGATCGTCCAGTGGGCCCCGAAGCAGGATGCTCGCGCTCTATTAAGGTGACATTGATTCCCCAATCGGCTAGAAAAAACGCCGCCCCCGCTCCTGCAATACCAGCACCGACAACAAGAACCTCAGTTGGATTATTATTTTTCAATAGAAGATCGTTATATCTTTAATCGCTAAGGGTTTTAATTCGCGTAACTTTTGGGTACGTCACGAAGCATAATAAGACTATCCTGCACTAAGCACCGGTAAGTACTAATTGTCAACACATTAAAGGATGATACGATAACATTGACAAAGTCTTGACTGGTCAGTCAGTATTTTGCCATAAGTTATACACGGGAGTGAACATGATTCAATCAGATTGAACCGACGAGCGGCTTAGGGCATATATCAGCGCGCTCGCGCTATGGAAAGGAAAGGTAACCATAAAGCCCCTGGTGGGAGGCTTGTGCAATAAGAGCTTTACAGTTACTGATGAAGATAAGAAAAAGTACGTAGCGCGAATTGGTACTGATATTCTGGTGTTGGTGAGCTTGGTTGGGAGTTACACATTCCGAGTGAATATTTGACTCATGTATACGATACGCTAAAGGCCGAAAGTGCGGAGTTTGACCTTAAAGACGCTGGATATCGTGCGATCGATTCATTACGTTTAGAGAAGTATTATCGTATTTGGGGCAGCGATATCGGTCCAGATTACACGCCATTTGAGGCTGGTTTAAGATTCG
>JAOTWM010000261.1 GCA_029862885.1 Gammaproteobacteria bacterium | reverse complement strand
GGCGACGTCTCAGTTTTTCATCAGTGTTGTTGATAACAAGTTTTTGGATCACACCGCTAAAACGCCACAGGGCTGGGGATACGCGGTATTCGGCAAGGTCGTGGCGGGGATCGATGTGGTCCGCGAAATCGCCAATGTGCCGCGTGGCCAGGTGGGTTCGTACGGGGATGTCCCAAACGACGATATCGTTATCGAGTCGGCCGCACTCATCGGCAATTAGGTTTGCGTATGGCCGTCAGCGTTTACCGCTAGACGACTCGATTCGAGCAACTCTACTGACCCGAACCGGACGCGGCGACGCGCGCTTTGACAAACAATCGTGTAAAGTATTAAAAACCGATAACGCTTCGCTGATCGAGGCTGGATGATTTTATGGATATTTCGATTCTTTTATCAAAGTTGTTGCCGTTTCTTGTATATCCTCTGAATCTCGCGTTGCTGGTGATGTTTCTTGCGATGTTGGCATTTTGGCGCGGTTGGCGCCGCATCGGTACATTGTTCTTCACGCTGAGTTTTCTATTTCTTACCGCGAGTGCGATGCCGCCGGTCGCGAAGGAATTGGCGGGGCGACTCGAGCGCCAATACTTGCCCCTCAGCGCCGAGCAATCACCGCAGGCCGATGCGATCATCGTACTCGGCGGTGGTGTGAACATAAAGGTGCCGCCGCGGGTCACTGCCGAACTCGGTGAAGGTGCGGATCGCGTATTACATGCGGCACGTTTGTACAAAGCGGGTCGTGCACCGATAATTATTGCGACTGGCGGAAATGTCTTCCCGCAAACCGCAGCCCTTGCGGAAGCGGCGCACATGGCGGAATTACTGCAAGAATGGGGAGTGCCAGCCGGCGCAATCGTCACCGAGCAAAATAGTCGTAACACCCGTGAAAACGCGTTGGAGGTCGCAAAGCTTGTAGATCGCAACGGTTTTGGCCGAGTGCTGCTCGTGACGTCAGCTATTCATATGCCTAGAGCCATGGCCACATTCCGATCTGCCGGTATAGACGTTGTCGCGTCGCCGACAGATATCCTGGTCGCCAAATATCGGCAGCCTGGCGCGCTCAACTGGTTACCGTCGGTGGGTGCACTTGGCCTCACGACGTTAGCCGTGAAGGAGTATATTGGTACCGCAATCTACGAATCGCAAGGATGGATAAAAAAAGTAAACGCCTACTAGTACTCTATCAACTGGCTAGAGCTAGTGGCCGATGGCGGCCGGGTCCAATTCGAAACAACGAAGCGTCCAATCGTCTGCACCGGACACGACAATCGCAGCCACCGAATTCGGAGTAGGCTGGATCTGCATTAGAACCCACCCATTTTGCTCCGAATCGATGAGCGGCCGGGTCGCGCGCTCTAGTGCTTCGCAGAGCACGACTTCGTGCAACGGATACCGAATACCAACGCCTAATGCTTTGCCGTACGCTTCCTTTCTGGTCCAACAGGCAAGAAACGCCGGTAGTTGTTCGGTTGCGGGGATATTGGATAAATGTTCGGCTTCTATTGCAGCGAACTTACGACGCGCAATACGCGTGTAGTCGGTCTGACGCGGCATACATTCTACATCGACGCCTAATTCCCGCCCCCATATAAACCCAAACAATCCCATTGATTGCGAATCGCTGGAGTTGAACTCGAGGCGTTCCGCGCTACTCTCCCAGTCTAAGAACGGTTTACCGTGCTCGCCGAGTCGAAACCGTAATGCGGCCGGGTCGGTGCCCAGATATGCGCCCAGTAAAGTGCGCAAATAGCCCCGCGCAGCCACATAACGCGCTTGGTGCAGCGGTTTCCGCAATCGATTCGCGCGTTGAATTTCAGCAATTGTCAAAAACGATCGTAAACGGGCGAGCGTTGCCGTGGGGAGATCGAGCGGTGCCGACCAAACGTGCACCTGCCGTGGTCCGAGTACCGGTGGTTGTGTCGGTCGTGTCCATTGGGTTGGAAAAAATGCAAGCATAGCAAAGGTTTATCTCGAAGTTTCCAGCGCTCTCGTGAGTCCTACGAATCTTAAGGTAGTAGCTATTATGCCGCGAACAGACCGTAACAATATTTTGCAGAGGCGTGAAGCAAATCCAGTATTTTTGTGGTCTATACTGGTGTAGAAGAGTAATCGTTATGGCAAGACTAAACCGCGAATCTCGAACGATACACTACTGCGCCCGCTGCGGCCGCGTAGATCGTCTCGACGACTTTGGAATTTGTGTGCAGTGTCGTGAATTGCCGAATGTTATCGGTATCGATGCGCGGAGCCGGAAGGCCGATAAGCCGCCGAGGACTCGAGATCGGCGCCGGACAGTTCGGCCTGCGACATAACTCGGCAATCGGGATACTTATTTTAGGATACCAAAACGCGCGGTCTTCACCCACAGTTTAGAACGTATAGTTTGTTCCGATCGCGTTGATTCTGCCAAGCGCGTCCTCCTCAACAGTTGTATCGAGCCCGTCGTGTTTACGCTGCACGATGCGGTGTTGCAAGCCGCGACGGTCGAATAGCAAGACGTCCCCTTCGTAGCGAAACTCGACCACCAGTCCTTCGCCTGGTAGTTCATACAAACCGATAAATCGTAATGGGGATATACCTGTGTTCATGCGAGAAACAATTTGTACGCGGGATTATGAGTTTCCTCAGAAAATGGATAACCGAGATTTCGTAGAAATCGACGGAAAGCCCGTTGTTCGCCGTTCGGAACTTGGATGCCACATAATACCCGACCAAAGTCATTGCCGTGGTTGCGATAGTGAAACATGCTGATATTCCAGGTTTCGCCCATGTTTTGCAGAAAGTTCAATAACGCCGCCGGACGCTCTGGAAATTCGAATCGGTAAATACGTTCATTCTCCGCTAAAGATGCCCGGCCCCCGACCATGTGGCGGACATGCACTTTGGCCATCTCGTTATCAGTGAAATCGACGGTGGCATAGCCACGGCGCCGTAGCCGCTGTGTGAGTTTGTCGATTTCGGCACTGTCTTGAATCTGTAGGCCGACAAAAATATGGGCGTGATTGGGATCCGCATACCGATAGTTGAATTCAGTAATCGATCGTTTGCCTATTATTGAACAAAAGCGCCGAAAGCTTCCCGGTTTCTCCGGTATTGTCACGGCAATTATTGCTTCGCGGCGTTCTCCGATTTCGGCTCGTTCGGAGACGTGGCGCAGCCGGTCGAAGTTCATGTTAGCGCCCGAAGTGATGGCAGCAAATTCGGAGTTCTTCGCGTTGCGTAGTTCAGCGAATTTTTTTAGGCCCGCCACGGCCAGTGCGCCGGATGGTTCCATTATCGACCGCGTGTCCTCGAACACATCTTTAATGGCGGCGCATATTTCATCGGTACTGACAAGAATTATTTCATCGACATAACGTTGCACAAGTCTAAAGGTTTCTTTGCCGACTTGTCTGACTGCTACGCCGTCCGCAAAAATTCCGACTTTCCTGAGCCGGACGCGACGACCGGCGAGTCGCGAGCGATGCATCGCATCGGCGTCTTCCGGCTCGACACCGATGATCCTGATCGCTGGCTGTATCTGTCTAATATAGGCTGCAATGCCGGCTATGAGGCCACCGCCCCCAACCGGCACGAAGATAGCGTCCAACGGCCCCTTGTGTTGCTTAAGGATTTCAAATCCAATCGTGCCGTTTCCGGCTATAACGTCCACATCGTCATAGGGCGGCACCAGAGTGCGTTGTTGTCGGCGGCAGAGGTCGCTGGCGTACCCATTCGCTTCGTCGTAACTATCGCCCACTAACTCAACATCGGCGCCGAGCGCGCGTACCGCATCGACTTTAATCTGCGGCGTTGTAATAGGCATGACAATGGCGGCATGGCAGCCAAGCTGGCGGGCCGCCAACGCAACTCCCTGGGCGTGATTGCCCGCCGATGCCGCCACCACCCCACGGTCCCGTTGGCGTGGTCGAAGTAGAGCCATTTTGTTGTAGGCGCCGCGTAGCTTGAAGGAAAAGATCTGTTGCTGATCTTCTCTTTTCAGCCAGACATTGTTGGCGATGCGCCGTGACAAATTGGCTGCGAAGTCCAGAGCGGTCTCCTCGGCAATATCGTAAACCCGTGCCGTCAGTATTCGTCCGATGTATCGGTCGGTCATAGTCGGAGACGGTCTGGCATCGGTGCGGCGGGGCAGGTACTCTTTACGTTACGCATCAATCCATCCGCACGGGAAGACATCATGGCTGTCGAAGATTTAAAGCAAGCCGCTGCTGAGGCGGCTGTCGATTATATCGAAGTTGGGGACGTGGTTGGGGTGGGCACCGGATCGACGGTGAATTATTTCATCGATGCGTTGGCCCGGCACAAGGGAAAAATTGACGGGGCCGTAGCAAGCTCCGTAGCAACTGCCGAGCTGCTCCAGGGCTACGGAATCGCCGTTCTGGACATGAATCGGGTGGGCGAGTTGCCGCTTTATGTCGATGGTGCCGACGAGGCCAATCGGCACCGATACTTGATCAAAGGTGGTGGTGGCGCGCTGACCCGGGAGAAAATCGTCGCCGAGGCAAGCCGGAAATTCGTCTGCATAATCGATCAATCGAAACTAGTGGACGTACTGGGTGCGTATCCGCTGCCAATCGAAGTGATCCCGATGGCACAAAGCATGGTAGCGCGTCGGATTGTAAAATTGGGCGGTCAGCCCTCGATTCGGGACCGATTTATCACCGACAATGGCAACCTGATACTCGACGTGCGTAATTTGGATCTCACCAATCCACCAGAGATCGAATCGCAGTTGAATCAGATACCGGGTGTGGTGACGAATGGGTTATTTGCGCGTCGTGCTGCGGATGTGGTTCTCGTTGCGGGTGCCGGTGGCGTCGAGAGTTTCTAAATATCGCCAGTCGTGCGTAAAGAGCCGCGTTGCAGTAATGCGCATCAATTGGCGAGCGGTTAATCGGGCTTCGCCGATATCGCTCCGCCGAGGATGCTCTTAAGGGCGTAATACGAGGGATGCTTGCGGAGTTTACCGTCGCGGTGGTCGACAAGGCCGTAACCGGGATTGATAAGTTGCCACCAGTAGACGCGCTCGACCAGCCCGGTTTGGTACGCGATCTGATAATACTCGGTGAGATATTTGGCTTGGGTCGATTCATCGACCGTAGAACGGGGATGCCCCGAATTCGGGGTCCACGGCTTGGTGTCTAACAGCGGCCAATTGGTTTCTGTAATCCATAGCCGCTTCCGACTTCGATTCGACAGCGACAAAATCGCGGCGACTAAACGCAGCTTATTGGCGAGATCAAAATATCCATACTGATTGCTGAAAGGCGATCCACGGCGATTCACGTACATTAGTGATGCGCAGCCGTCGAGCTGGTAACGACGAAAGTTCATCAATGTCCTCAGCGTGATCAGCGGCTCGAAGTCGATCACCGAGGACCCGATGAGCCTGATGCCGGGGTGATCGCACCGTACCGCCTCGGCCCGCTCCAGCAAGTCGAGATATTCGCCGGTATGCGTGCACCCCCATTTGCTGCGGTTGATGGCGTTACCGATCTGAAAATCGCTGGCAACGGTCTTGAACGAATTGAATATGATTTCGAGGTGGTGTTGCCATCGATCCGGGTTGGTCACGCTTGCGCGATTTTGCAGTATGCTGATCAGAAAGCGCTGATTTGGAAATTGCCGGGCGAAATCGAGATAACGATCAACATGGTCTATATCCCATGTCGGCACCCGCAATAGCAGTTCCTGCACACCGAGTTCATCCACCATCTCCAGGATCTGCGCATTATGTTTAGGGGCGGGGGATACGCCAAGACCTACAAATGCCTTGGCGTCAGGGCGCGGCAACTGCGGGCGGGCGCGGGCGTAACGCCACAAAACGGCGGGCAACATCACCACTGCGGTGGCTGCGATTCGGCTGTACTCCAGAAGTTGTGCGCCGCGCAATCGCGGCTTTTGTGACGCCGTGAGTTTATAGGGTTGGTCGGAGTGGTAATCCCACCATGAGGTGTCTGGTTTCGGCATGCAATTCCGTCAGTTACGTGTCACTGGTTGATTAATTTCCGATCGATATCGTACTCAGGGTGGCGGTGCTAAATCGATCAGAGGTTCCCTAAGTGTAAGATACACGCTGCCAGCGCCGTGACCTAAATGACATGCTCGTTAATGCCAATATTCGGTGTCCCTATTGCGGCGAGATGTTTTCCACCGTCGTTGACCCATCCGCTGGTTCGCAAGCCTATATCGAAGACTGCCAAATTTGCTGCCGGCCGATTGAATTCCAAATCACGGCCCGTATGGACGGCGCGCTCGATGGGCTCGTTGTGCGTCGCGACGACGACTAGGCGCTGAAGATACTACTCGGTTGCGCGCTTTTGAAACTCCATATCCCAGACTCGGTGCCCGAGTGCGACACCGCGTTTTTCATATTTGGTGACGGGGCGATCGCCATTTGGCACCGTGCTGCGTGTCAGCTGCGGTTCGTTGGCTACCACGGCTTCGATATGTTCCGCGTAATCCTGCCAGTCCGTCGCAATACGCAATCTGCCGTCGGCGCGTAGCCGCGAAGTCACCAAATCGACAAACGCCGGTTGAATAAGGCGGCGTTTGTGGTGCCGCTTTTTGGGCCAGGGATCGGGAAACATTATCCAGACCTCGAGCAACGACTCGGGCGGAAGATATTGGCGCAAAACGTCAACGGCGTCAGCATTCGCTACCCGTATGTTGTCGAGTCCGAGCACCTCGATTTGCCGGAGCAAATTACCGACCCCGGGTTGGAAGATGTCGATGCCAAGATATCCGCAAACGGGACGTGCGCTTGCCATTTCAAGCAGCGCCTGGCCATTCCCAAAGCCGATCTCCGTTATAACGCCCCGATAGCGGCCGAGGTCGTCGCGAAAGTTCGATTGCTGCATGTCGATCCCGTAGCGTGGCAACAGTTCGTCCAATGCGCGCTGTTGGGCAGGAGTAATCCGGCCCTCGCGGCGTACGTAGCTGCGGATCGGTCGATGCTTGGTATTGATCGCGGTGGGC
>JAOTWM010000260.1 GCA_029862885.1 Gammaproteobacteria bacterium | reverse complement strand
CGTTTTATGATCGAGTTCCCGGATCGTATGCCGGAAACTCTATAACCGGGCACTTACACAGAATTACTTACAGGGTCAACTCTTACGATTGCCACGGCGCTTTGGACGATGGCTTCTGGTGCACTTTCTACACAATGAATACCGCGCGCATCGTAATCGATGGTTTTAATCTGGTGGCAGAGCACCGCCCGATAAGTTTCTGACCCTTCGAGCTTGACTTCAAAACCATGACCCCGAATCCGGCTGATGATCGGCGCGACAAGAGCTAGCTTGATCTTTCGGTTGAAAGGCTCGGGCGAAAGCACTAAGGCTGGGCGCCGCATGGACTGTTCATGACCCGCGGCGGAATCGAAGTTAGTAAAGACGATATCTCCACGCTTGGGGACATACTTCCGTGGCATTACCAGACTTCCTTACCGACCGGCTCAGATCCCAACCAGCGCTTGTCTTCGTCGGTCAACACCATTTTCCTTGGCGGGTACCGTGCCAAAAGATCCGCAAGCTTGTATTGCGGGATGTCCACCGCGCTCACGACGAGTTTCCCTTCGGCTGCCTTAATTTCCACAGGACTATTTACCTCCAGCCCAGCTTTCACAAGGGCCGCAGCAGGAAGCCGCAACGCTGCACTATTACCCCATTTCTTAATTTCGATTCGCATTCCTCTGATCGATTCCATGTATCTACATATGTAGATACTGATAGCTTTTGCGCTTATGTCAATGTGTTTGCTCTCGCGGATTTCTCCGTACCAACAGTTCGTTAACCTCGGCTCTGGACAGCATCGGAGCTCTCATTATTGGTAGACAAAATCAACTTGGCGAGTTACTTACCAATTCTGTTGATCACATGAACAATAGAATTACTGGCGCGGTCATTGTTATGAATGTCATCTCCCGGTTAGAAAACGCAGACAGGCCCCTCATTGGCGTCGCCTGGATGCTGGTTACGATGTTCTGGTTCGCGTCGCTCGATGCGCTGGCGAAATATATGATGCAGAGTTACCCAGTGGCACAAGTCGTGTGGGCACGCTTTTTCTTCCATGTCATCTTTGTGTTGATTGCGATGGGTTTCAGCGCCCGCCTGCAAATCAGGAGCCAATCGATCGTATTGCAGTGTTCGCGATCTCTATTCATGCTGACCACTACCGTGCTTTTCTTTGTCGGGGTGCATTTATTGCCCCTCGCGACGGCTGCGACCATCATGTTTGTGTCGCCGATCTTCGTAACTATTTTGTCCATCTTCTTGCTTAAGGAACACGTTGGGGTACGGCGCTGGGCCGGAGTGGCCATCGGATTCGCCGGCGCCATAGTCGTAGTCAGGCCCGGGTTCGAGGATTTCGACTGGAGCGCAACGTTCGTTCTGGCCGCCGCCTTGACTCACGCCTTCTACCAGATCTTTACGCGCAAGGTGCGGCTGTACGATAGCCCCATGACGTCATTGTTCTACACAGGGCTGGTAGGTGCCTTGGTGATGACGGTTGTGGTACCGTTTCACTGGCAATCAGTGGATGTATCTGATTATTTTTTGCTGGTTTCGCTGGGTGCAGCCGGTGGTGTCGGTCATCTCTGTCTTATCCGCGCGTTTCGGAGCGCACCCGCATCAACGGTCGCACCGTTTAGTTACACTTCCCTGATTTGGGCCACGATGTTCGGCTATGTCCTGTTCAGTGACCTGCCTGATAGGTGGACCCTGATCGGAGCATGCCTGATCATAAGCAGCGGCTTGTACATTTTTCATCGGGAACGAGTTACGCGGCATAACCAAGGTTTGACTTAATTCCGACTCTCTGCATCCGTCACCGCCCGCCGATACGGGCAATAATCGCAATGTTCTCCGGCATTGGGAATGTCATCGCCGTTGAGGCAAGCGTGGATCGCGTCCAGCACCGCTTCTACCCAGTCGTCGTTGCCTTCGTAGGGAATCAGGGTGACGTCGAATTCGAGCTTGCCGTCGAAGGCTTGCTTGTCGGCGATGCCGTTGGCGTAAACGAAGTAGCCGATGTTCGACACGGCCAGGCCGTTGCGCCGTAACAGCCACTGGTAGACCTCCATCTGCCGTTTGTAGCCGGCGTGCCAGTCCTGATCGAGCGCCGTGATGCGCGCGCGCTTGGAGGTGGCCTTATAGTCCACCACGATGTACTCGCCGTGGGGGTTCTGCCACAGGTCATCGATGGCACCGAACACTTCGAGGTTGGTGCGCGCATGGAGGATTCTCACGCCCTTGAAGTTCTGCCGCCAGATATCCAACGAATCGTGGGCGACGGGCCGGGCATCGACGCCGTATTGCTCAAGTAGCGGATGTTGGGTGTGGGCCGCACGGTGCACGTCGAACTCGGCTTTTAAGAGCGTATCGACCGCGATGTTGAGATTGAATGGATACCCGGGCGGCCGACCGATGCCTAAGCGCCGGTCGAGATAGAAGCAACGCGGGCACTCCACGAACAGATCGATCTTGCTGCGCGACAGCGCGAACGGCTTGGCGTGGCCTGGCGCGTAGAGATAACGGCTGCGGGGGACGTTATAGTTGGTGGACATGCCGGGGATTATACTTGCTTTAAATTCAGATGATTTCCACCTTCATGGGCCGAATCTCCTTATAAATGATTATCAATGGCTTCTTCTTGGCGAAGGTAATGATCCGAGTGCCCGGCGGATAACAGAAATGACTGGTAAGACACAGGTGCACATCTTCCTTCGTGTTGAAGAATTCCTTTAAACTCGCTAATCCCCGCCTATCTTCTTCAAGCGTGATGGGTATCGGGATTTTATTGAGCCTGATCTCGGCTTCTCGGATGCTGACCACAGGGATGTGCTCGTGTTTTCCCAGCAGTTCGTGAAAAAAAATCCGTTTCAGATTCGGGGATAAGGTAAAACCGATCTTCGAGTCGCCGAACAACCAGTTGATCTCCTTGTCTTCATCATAGGTAATCTCGTGTGCGCCAAAGGCGACACACCACCCAGCGTAATACGCCGAGTATCGTTTAATCAGGCGGCTGTAACTCATGCTGGCAAAAAGAACTTATGGCGAATATACACGAGTTACCGAACTCAAGAAGTTTACCGGCGGACGCCGCCGACCTTGGGCCAAACGAGGTGTAGAATTAATACGGCCATTTGCGACAGATTAATCTAATCGCAAATGGCGGGACGATAGTCAATGCCGCCCTCCCGGACGGTTTTGACATGCTCAGCAATCAGAGAGTCATTCTGGTTGCTTTGTTGTCACTGCGGTTTTCCTTACTGCCTTCTTCGTTACCTTTTTCTTTGTTACCTTCTTCTTTGTTACCTTTTTCTTATTTACTGTCTTTTTCTTAGTCGCTTTGTTCTGAATAATCTTGTCCCATTCCTTATCAAGCTTGTCAATGCCTCGCTGGAAGAATCGAGCAGCTGTAGCGTATTCCTTCGAGGTCTGCAATCGTTCACGAACGGAGCGAAGTGTTTCCCGCAGCTCGACCGTTTCAGAATTGGCCCGCTCGAGGAGCTTGCTCATTTTCTTAACCTTCTTCTTCGCTGCTGCCGTGCTGGTCTTCTCGAATTTCTTCTCAGCCTTCGCCAGTTTGGCCCTAGCTTTAACAAGATGTGCATTCGCCTGCTGTAATTGATCCCTCAGAACATCGCGTTCGCGAGTGATTGCCTCTTCGGTTTTCTCGGCAAGTCTGAAAAAATCTTTTTTCGCGGCGAGAAATGCTTTCTGTGCTTTGGAGACTTTTTTCGGCATGATGATCAACTCTGAATAATTATTGTAGAAGTTCATTAAACAAGGGTTTTTACTATAATTCAACAGCACCAACGGAGATTGATATGAATCAATCACTTCTTCTTACATACTGTGCGGCGGCCCCTGGCATTATACTAGCCCAATCTGACTGGTCAGTCGTGAATTCCGATCACGCATTTGCATGCACGAAATTATCCTGATTAATATCTCCGGGCGCGATCGTGCGGGTATTACGGCCACGCTGACGGAAGTGCTGGGTCGTTACGATGTCGAGGTGCTGGATTTCGGGCAGGCGGTGATCCACGATTTTCTGACCTGGGGAATGTTGGTCGTCGTTCCCTCCGAGGCCACGTCTTCGTCGTTGTTCAAAGAACTCGTGTTTGAGGCCCATCGCCTGGAGTTGGATATTCGCTTCACTCCCGTTACCGACGATCGCTATGAACAATGGGTCGGGGACAAGGATCAGGCCAGGCATACGATTACGTTGTTAGGCAGGACCGTCACGGCGCGTCACATCGCCGACGTGTCCCGTATTCTCGCGAGCCACGACTTCAACATTGTGCGGATCACGCGCATCTCCGGGCGTCGGTCGTTGGCAACACCGATCGACCGGTGTCGCGCGGCGATCGAGTTGGCGGTCCGCGGCGACACGCCGGACATTGCGACGGTTCGCACGCAGTTGTTGAACCTCGCCAACGAATCAGAACTGGATATTGCGATCCAAGCCGACAACGTGTACCGGCGCTATCGCCGCTTGGTGTGTTTCGATATGGATTCGACTTTGATTCAGGGTGAAGTGATCGATGAACTCGGCAAGATCGCGGGGGCCGAAGCGCAGATTGCCGAGATCACGGCGCGCGCGATGCGTGGTGAGATGGGTTTTGCCGAGAGCTTGAGTGAGCGCTTGGCACTGCTTAAAGGGGTGGACGAAAGCGCACTCGAACCGATCGCGCAATCGCTCACGCTGACCGAAGGGGCCGAACGGCTTATCACCACCTTGAAAGAACTCGGCTTCAAGATCGCGATTTTATCGGGCGGTTTTAGCTATTTCGCCAACCGGCTACGAGAAACACTGGGCATCGATTACGCGTACGCCCATGAACTCGAGATTGTCGATGGCAAGTTGACGGGACGAATCGAGGGCGACATCATCGACGGCTATAAGAAAGCGGAACTCTTGAAATCAATCGCCAACACCGAGGGCATCAAGCTCGAACAGGTCATCGCCGTGGGCGACGGTGCCAACGACATATCGATGTTGAGCATCGCCGGGCTCGGGATCGCGTTCCACGCGAAACCGGCCGTGCATCGGCATGCGCAGCACGCGATATCTACGTTGGGGCTGGACGGTATTCTTTATCTACTCGGCATGCGCGATCGGGAACTACCCGCTTCGGACATTGGGTAGCCTGAACTCTTCATCGGGAACGCGGGTGTTAACTGGCGCCGGGTCTCGACGCCGATCGGCGCGCTAAGTCGCTGAAATGTATAGAAATGGTTGGGTCAAACCTGGACGCTTGTTAACACCGATCGATACCTCTCACAAGGCCGAGCTCAACAAACGCAAGAATTTTGATCCTGGTCAATGCGTGGTGGGTCATAGATCTTGTATTCATATACGTCTATTAGATTACCAAATATGGTCTATGCCGCGGTGGACTGCGGTTCAATGTTAACGTTGCTAACGTGCAGCGCGATGTTGCGCTAGTTTAAGGAGTAACCATGCCTATATACGAATACCGTTGCCGCAAATGCGGTGAGACATTTGAGCGAGAGGAACACGTCACCGATCATGAACCCGGCAAAGCCCGCTGCCCCAAGTGCAAGAGCAAGGGGGTTAGCCAAGTGTTGGGAAGTTTCTTCGCGAAGACATCGAGAAAAAGCTAGAGTTAAGTCGCCGCGTCGTCGCCCATCACATAGCATACGAATGCCGCGCACAGCAATCCGAACGGGAGGTACCCGGCATAGCCGAGCAGCGGCATTTCGAAGATCTCGAAGCGTTGCACGTACGGCACACTGTATTCCCAATGCGCTAGGCTGAGCGTGTTCCACATCTCCCAAAATCCACCACAGATTAGACACGCCAACGCCTGGCACCAAACGCGTTGCCAATCACCGTGCGCGACGTCGCGCAGTTGCACTGGTTCCCCGTGTATCAGGTGGAGTCCGAACACGAGCCCCAACGGAGCGATCCACACAGCTGGGTAATACGCATCGGGCCAAATGCCGAGAGTCAGCAGCAATGCTGTGCTGACGATGATCAACGAGCGGGCAAACGATACCGACCGTGGAATTGGCAGCCGTAACCAGTCGTGTAAGCCCGCGCTCACACGCGGGAACGTGGCCAACCATTCCGCGGTACTCAGCACGGCAGGCAGCACCGTTGCAAACGCCAACGTTGCGAATACAAAGTACCGCCAGGGCTCGAAGTCGCTGACGCCTATGTAGTACCAGTTTTCGACAAAGCGGTTTAAATACTCAAAACTCCACCAGAAAGCCGCGCTCACAGGAAACAAAACTAAAAACAAACGCAATCGGTGGGTCAGCATACAGCGCCCCGTACGTTGATAGCTCAAAGCGCTCACGGTTACGATGTATCCCAACCACAGCGGGGTGAATGTGAACTCCTGTAGGGCCGCGAACCAGTCGAAACGCGTCCAAGCCAACACCCAGGCGACCGCGAGCCAGGCTACTCCCCAATAGCCCCAGGCGGGAAAGCGACCCCTCGTTGAGGTTGGACTGTACCCGCTGGCCGATCGCAGTACCGTCACCACAAACGGCGCAACGCTCAAACCTATCACCATTAGAACCAGCCCGCAGACCGGCCACGAGAAATCAGCCGGCACTCGTCCGGTCGGGACCGGTGGAAACTCGAGATATCGGTTAATCGGCCTGCCTGACCCCCAGGCACCCACTAACGGTGCAGTAAACACGACGCCGAGGTAGATCATCAGGCGCCCCAACCGCAGAATTGGGCCCGGCCGAGTGGCCAACATCGTCGGTTGGGTTGGCGCATCCATCACGATTTCACCGCACGCCTGTTGCTGTTGACGACACAGTACGACACCTTTCTTAGCTTGTTTGAGAACTCACATAACGTTGAGTCGGTAATAGATTGATCCCTAAATATTACTCATTAGTACTGGTGTATATCAGTATGCTGCACGACTGTCCTGATCCGCTTTTCGTCCCTCATTTTATCCTGTTCGTCGGTATTCCTGGTGACCCGAGGCAACGGGAAACCGGGTGTCACCGACGTGACCCGTGAG
>JAOTWM010000674.1 GCA_029862885.1 Gammaproteobacteria bacterium | reverse complement strand
ATGCCGATCCGAAATTGGAACGGTGCGTTGAACCGTTTTATGATCGAGTTCCCGGATCGTATGCCGGAAACTCTATAACCGGGCAGTTACACAGAATTATTTACAGGGTCATTCCTAATTCTGCCCTAAGACCCAGGGCTTGAGCGGTCTTGTTATGAACGGTGATCCACCCTATCCAGATTTTGGGTGCCCACGCACCGCCATGATTATCTCCAAGACGTTTGGGGTGGACATCGACAAGGATGTTGTGCGCCGCGTTCTCGCCAATCACTATCAACCACAACCGGGGATGGTCCCTCGTGGCTCACCTTTATCGGCCATATGATAGATAGCCTCTGGAGCATTGATTTTTTACGTTGCGAGTCAATCACGCTTAAAAGTCACTGGGTCTTGATCGCAATGGATCAGTTCACTCGCCGCATTGTCGGATTCGCGGTTCATCCCGGCGAGGTCAATGGCACAACTCTTTGCCGAATGTCCAACAAAGTCATCATTGGTAACTACCTGCCTCGATACTTGAGTTCGGACAACGATCCACTAATTGAATATCACTGATGGCGGGCAAATCTCCGCGTCCTTGACATTGACGAAATCAAGACGGTCCACGGTGTACCTGTTTCTCATCCCTTGGTTGAGCGGTTGATTGGGACAATTCGTAGAGAGTTCCTTGATCATGTCTTATTCTGGAACTCGACGGACTTGGAACGAAAGCTAGAAGAATTTCTGCAATATTACATCGACCATCGTGTTCACGCTTCACTTAATGGAAACACACCAGCGGAGTCGAGCCAGCATATCGTGCGCAAGCAGACCAAACTCCAAGGCTTCCGCTGGGAAACATATTGTCGAGATCTAGTCCAGCTCCCGCTGGCTGTCTGATCTACAATTCGCCATGCACACGATTCTGGAACTCGATTGGAAACCGTGGCGAGGATTAGATGGGTCCCAGGATTCGGCAAGATAACCTATATTCCACTGTTCATCGTACAAACCGGAAATCGGCTTGTGAAACATAAATTCCTCGGCTTCGTAGTGGATCGCGCTCCGATGTATTTTTACAATAAATTTCGGTGACTAAATTAAGGCCTAGAAACCAGCTACCTTAGTTATATGAACAGCGGCGTCAGTTGCCGTTTCTGGCAAGTGATGCATACCTCACCTTCGGTTTGTGGGATTGTTTCTCCGCAAATCGTGCACGAGGTCAGGTCTATTCGGGCCACGACCGTAGTTGTGTCTTCAATGAAAGACGCAATGTTGTTCGCCGCTTCAAAGCTGATCACTTGTTTTGGACATGCCTCTTCGCATAAGGAACAGTTGCTACATAGTGCGCTATTGAAGTAACGGATTAGCTGATTATTCCCGTACTCTTTGCGCAGCGCCCCGGTCGGACAGACCGCGACGCATATTCCGCAGCCAATACAATTCTTTTCATCTACCTTCATTGTTTGCCAAGGCGACTCCCCATGCAGGTTGGGAACACCATTGCGCCAGTTCTGTTGTCTTAGCAGCTCGCGAAGCGACTCTCTTTTGGGCGAAGGTCGTGTATCGAATTGACTTATTGGCTCGTCGTTGGAGGCCTCCAGGGCAGAATCATCCACAGCGTATCGCGCAGGTCCAGACTTATCTTTCACGGGTTGAGCAATGCTTGAGAAAAACGCCCTCCGGCTTAGCTTGATCTCTTTGTCACGGTCTTTCTGTTTCTCTTCTAGTCGCAATTCAAACCCCTTTAATCCCAAGCTCTGCTTTGATACTCGAAACGTGGTAATCGCCTCTCGAAACAGTGCTTCTCCCCGTGGTAATCGACACTGAGAACATTTCCCCCTGGCGAGCACAAGTTCATCCAAGCCCAACAGAGCACCACCCATAATGACGTTTTCAGTGATGTTTCCTGAACACGCCACACGATGGGAGCCCGCATCCGGCTTTTCTGCCTGCTGACAATGGATGTGGAAGCTCTTTTTGCTCTTCGGCGTATGGTTTTTGCCGATCAATGAATTGATTTGATCCAGTAAGTACTGGTCCATACTAAATCCATGCTGGAATACTTCCGTCGGGCAGACATTCACACAAAGGCTGCACTGCGTGCAGGCTTCGTTGATGCGTGGGGCCGGATCGATAGTAATAGCATCCTCTGGGCAGCTGTCCACACATTTACGGCACTCGCTCTGTCGGTAACGTACCCGTTTGCAAAGCCCTGGTGTGGTGGAGATCGTCTCGGCTTCGGTTAAGGCGAGACTTAAGAGGAATCCGGCAGCCATTTGTTCTTAGCCCATCTGCAGGCCCAGCGAGCTGCCTTGGTTTTGCGCCGAGGCTTCCGATATCGATGATGATACCGGTGCAGTCATATCCC
>JAOTWM010000423.1 GCA_029862885.1 Gammaproteobacteria bacterium | reverse complement strand
TTCAGTTAGTTGCGCCAAACCTCGATAAAAATGCGATTTGGCCTTTTCTTGGATTGCCTGATTAAGTTGGGGAAACCAGTTGCTCAGATGTTCGTGCAGAAATCTGTGCTGAAGCTGACGATAGACGGGTCCTTCCGTAACCATGTTCTGCTCGTCGTCAATTTGTTCGTCAATCGTCACTGCCTCCCTTTCGCACAAGAACCCCATAAATGAAAGTTCTACACCAATGTGGGTGGGTAGTTCCTTGCACGCTTGATCCATTTGGGCACCGGCCTCGCGATATACGACCTTAACCGCGACAGCCCGCTCCCCCAATAGCGGCCCTCTCTCTTGTTTCCCATCTCGTCTTATTCCGCGGTATACATCCTCAAATGGCGTCACATATCGGCCCGCGGGGACGACGAAGAGATCCAGATACTCCTGCTTCAAGAGTAGAATCTCTTCTTTCGGGTCCAGAGCAGCGTCGTATTCTTTGAGTCCAGTAGCCGCCTGCCGACTAAACAATGCCACAAAATCTTCGACGAATGACTGATTCCTTGTCTGCTGCACCATGTCCTTGGTGGGAGGGCGAAGATAGACCGCGGCAAGGAACTGGTACATAGACCCCCGCGCCTTCGCCTCCTGGGAGATGGGGTCCGCTTCGTTGTTTAAATGCGTAACCATCTGCCTTTCGGCACCCATTCTCCATCGCCCTTCTGCGCGAAAGGTTCATACATGTTCGTTGTGTACCCGTGTCTTGCCTGTTGGTTACTTCTGCTTTTCGTATCTAACCCGTTCTAAAATTAACGGCCGGCTGAGTAAGCGATGGATCGGCAAATCCGTCCGGTGCATTCATTCCCGAATCGGCGAAATTAAAACCTTCCACCATGTGCAGTGCATTCCCGACGCAGGTGGTGACGCAGGCCGGTTCAAATCCTGTTCGACTACCGCTGTCGTCATACAGGCGGTGGACGCAGAACGTGCACTTCTCGACCTTCTCGGTTTCCGAGTTGAACTGGGGTGCGCCGTAGGGGCAGGCATGGATACAGTACTTGCACCCGATACACTTATCCTGATCGATCAGGACAATACCGTCTTCCGCACGCTTGAAGATAGCCTTGGTCGGACAAGCAACCAAACACGCCGGGTCCTCACAATGATTACAGGCGCTAGTAACAAACGTAAGGGTAGGATTGGGATATACCCCAGTCTCTTTCTTTACCACCCAACGATAACTCACGTGGTCCGGAATTACGCCCCTGCCGTTCTTGAAGGGTAAAGGCGAGCCCAATGGCCGAGTATTGTTCTCCGCCTTACAGGCGACGGTGCAAGAATCACACCCGGTGCATTTGTCTAAATCAATTAACCAACCCAGCTGTGCCATTTCGGTTGCCTCCAGCTTGATGCTTTAGATACGTTTATTTACCTACCTTCACCCAGGTGTCGTAAAAAGAACAGCTGGCACCAATTGGTTCTTGAAGGCTGACATTGTTATAGACTTTGTCCGTGCGCATGATCTGCGTCGGTTGAAGTCCCGCTCCACGGCTGGGGTCATGCCCGATATCTTCGCCATTTACCATGTGCGCCCGCGAATGCTGTTCCCAATGGCCGTAATGATGCGAGACGGCGATGACGCCCGGCTTAATTCGCTGGGTCACCAGCGCCCTGCCGCGGATCTCCTTCTTGCCCTGGGAGGCAGAGATGATTTTCACTTGATCGCCGGTTTTAATCCCCAGAGCCGCGGCATCGATAGCGCTGATCTCTACCGGATTCTCGGGAATCATGAGCATGAGCCAGGGATTGACGTTGGTCCGTGCCTGGCCATGGTGCACAGTCTTGTAGGTGATCAACCGGAAAGGGAAATCTGATCCATCGTCCACCGGTGTGCCGTCGGAATGGGCGACCGGTTTATAGTGCGGCACGCCCGAATAGTACTCGCCTGTCACCGAATCCTTGGTACCAGCAATGGGATCGGCAAACGTGCGTATGATATTGCCGTACGGGTAAGAAAGTTGGTCTCCTGTGTATTCGTCCGTGGGGTTATCGAAGACGCCGCCTTTTGACAGAATCTCATCGGGCGGCACCGACGTGCTGGCCTCAATGTTTTTGAGTATTGAGTGGGCCCAATCCCAGCTGTTATGCAGGTCGCCCACCGAGGTTCCGGCGTCGTCCAAGAGTGCGCCCGTACCGACCCCGGGAAGCCCCAGCGCCTTGGCTAAACCGATGTGAATATCCAACACTGCCTTGGTGCCGGGCAAGGCCGGCGTGTAGTCGTTGTTCCCACCGATTGGGATAGTGTTACCCGCACCGCCGCTATCACCGATTGGATTCCCGTCAAACGCCCCGACTACCGGCCGCTGGAACGAGGTGCCCTTATTCACGCGCCACGGGACCCCGGGAACGGAGAACTTCTCCAGATAGGTGGAATCGGGGAGTATGTAATCCGCCCATGCGGCCACCTCCCCGATCACCGGGCTGATGGCCACCAATAGTGGAAGCTTGCTCTCATCGGCCACCGTATTCTCCCAGGTCTTTCTCAAGGCCGGGGTCGAATAGGGCCAGGCGTTCCAGTACGTGATCAGCGCCTTGAGCGGATAGGGGTAGCCGTCCTCGACGCTGGGGATCACTTCCTGATAGTTGCCGTGCGTCGCAAAGGGAAACCAGGGCCGCGGCGCCGGGTAGCCCTCGAACAGGCTGCCGGCTTCTTCCTCGTTGTAAAATGTTTTCGCTCGGTCGATGCGAAGGCCTTCAACACCGGGATCGTCGGCGACATTACTCAGATTGACTTCACCGGATTTGTGGTTCCAGCCTCCTGCGCCCGCGGTGCAACCGCCCTTCCAGTCATAGTTGCCGATCAGCGTGTTCAGGTGCTGGATGGCGAGTTGGTTATAGAAACCGTTGGTGTGCTTTATCGGGCCGCGGTAGGTGATGGCCGCCGCTTTCTTGCCGTGGCTGACAAAGTCATTGGCGAGACCCGCGATAACGTCCATCTCGACACCACAGATCTGAGCATATTCACCGAGGCTCTTCGACATCGCCGATTCTTCAAGAAGGGTGAAAGCGGACTTGACCTCTACGGATTTCAAAGAGCCGTCTATCATCAGATCGACGGTCTTGCTAAATATTAAATCCGCTTGCTCGACCGTGTTGTACCCGACCAGTACATCAACCGATGACACCACATAATCATTGTCCAAAACGCTTGTGCCGTCGGCAATCCCCGCTTCTTGTGCGGTGATGTAACGTTGGAATTGTTTTCCATCCGCATCAGTTAACATTCCCACCAGATAAGCGGAGTCCGTAAAGGTAGGCTCACCGGCGGCAGTGGCCGCCTCTTTATGAGTATTTTGCAGGTAAGCCGCATCGTAGGCCCCTCCCCCTATTATCCAGTTGATCATGCCCATGGCGAGTGCCGCATCGGTCCCCGGATTGATAGGGACCCATTGATTGGCCTTGGCGCCGGTGTTGTTCATGCGCGGGTCGACACACACAAACCTCCCACCATGGCGTTTGAACTCCATCAGGTTACGGGCCAACCCGACCATGGGAAAATCAGCTTCCAGCGGATTGGCGCCAAAAAAGATGATGAATTCAGAACCCAGAATGTCGGCCTGCCAGCCCTCGCTTCGCCCCCCCCCTTTGCTGTTCTTAGATCCCGCCGAATCCCAGGTGATCAACTCGTTGGCCACGTGTCGCGTTGACTCGCAGATGGAGGTGTGGCTAAGACCATAATTAGCCGTGCCCCAAGCATGTTTCCAAATCCGCTCGCTCATCTCCTTTTCCACGCTGCGCCCCGGGGCAAACGCGAGTTGGTTCCGCTTCGGCCCGAGTTCGGGCCGCTCTGGGTCGATCGGGTCATCTCTTTCGTCGCGCGGTATCAAGTCATCGATCTGTCCTGCGATATCGGAAAATGCGGTTTCCCAAGAGATGGGTTCCCAATGCCCTGAGTTCCGGGGCCCCGCTCGCCTCAAGGGTTGCTGGATCCGATAAGGATCATAGACCGTCTGCAGGCCGGCCTGACCTTTGAGGCACATGCGGCCCAACTCTTGCCAGGCCTCCCCGGGTGGGGTGTTATACGCTAAACGGTCGGGATTAAGGTTCTCGTCTACATCGCGATTGTTGGGGTGATAGGGATTCCCATCCAGCTTTACCAGGATGCCATCTTTCACCTTGGCGCGAACGCCACAGCGTGAATGGCACATCTGGCAGACGGTGTAGAGAATGTCTTCTTGTGACTCGATTAGATCCGGTAGATTTTCCCCAGTAACGACCCCGGCACCCGGCGTTGGATCTGAAGTAGCTGCAACCGCCTTGGATTGCTTGAAGACCGGACTGGTAACGGCTGCTCCCGAAGCCAGTGCGCCGCTCACTTTCAGGAAGGTGCGACGCGTCACGGAGGAATTCAACGGATTTGTGCCTCGTTGCGTGTTCATTTTGCGTGCCTCGTTTGATCTATCGTGTGTCTATTCAGTCGTCGTCTTTGCTGTCGTCATCGCCGCCGCCCACGGACCCGAGCGCAATAGCGATATCTTGAATTTGTTCTGGGGTAAGCACGCGGAGGGGATTCATCCCGCCTTCGTCTTTGTCGATGGCTTTCCGGATCTCAGAGGCCGGTTCGCCTCCCACTTTGCTGATTGCGAGTGGTCTGTGACAGCCTGAACAGACCAGACCGTAGAGTTCCGCCCCGTCAGGCTGAGGGTCTAAATCTGCGAAGCTCACGGGATAAAACGGCTTGTGCTTAATATCTCCTGGCGGCGGCTCCTTACCAT